>JBIOJL010000143.1:0-13151 GCA_044450885.1 Tepidisphaerales bacterium | reverse complement strand
GCCGAGGAGGACCGTGGATATGGCATCAAAAAAATACACGCCCAGGACGAGCAGGACGACCCAGGCGAGCGGCGAAATCCACACGGCAAGAGGGTGTTGGAGCCGGTTGGCGGTCTGAGACTCGGACATGGGGGCAAGAATACGGCTGGAAAGCG
The DNA here is from genome assembly GCA_044450885.1 of Tepidisphaerales bacterium. Lineage (GTDB taxonomy): Bacteria > Planctomycetota > Phycisphaerae > Tepidisphaerales > Tepidisphaeraceae > JANYKD01. The sequence goes on along the minus strand of JBIOJL010000143.1, from coordinate 12,996 downwards.
GATAAGGCAAAGCGCGCCGGATGCACGATCGTCGTTGAGGCGCCCTAGACGCGCAGCATCAGCCCCGCAGGGGCGAGACATGTTAGCCCATGGCGCAAGCCATGGGGGTATTGGCCATCAGTTGATGCCAGCCCCGTAGCGTAGGGGCGAAAGAACGCTTCCAGGCCAGCGTGCTCGCTGGCTTGGAATACCATATGTCTAGCGCTTCAGGAAGCCCCCGAGGACGCTGGCCCTGCTACGCACCCGTGGCCGGGTGTTGCTGCGCGCGGTTGCAGCACTGGAAGGGGTTTATCTGGCGATTGCCCAATCTCGGACCAGAGCCCCAGGACGATACCACCGCTGGGGGCACCCAGAGTCGGATGGGTTGTGGCATGACGATTGCTGGTGTCCATTGGACTGATCGTCGCCTTCTATTGGCTTATATCACCATGCGCGCAATCATCGCACATCCCTTTCATGGCGTGGTAACCCGGCGCCGTACGTCGCGGCCGGATTACACGCTGCCGTTGCGGCTGCAGAGCAGCGGGCAGTCGGCGGCCGCGCGTGAAGGAATCGAAATCAGGCGAATGCTCTGGACGCGGGCGCTGGCGGATGGCTGGATCTGGCGGCGTGCCTGCGTGGCAGGCCTGCTCGTGGCGATGATCGAGATTGTGTTGGATCCGGGGGGAGCGGACCTGCCGCCGTGGAGCCGGGTGGCGAGACTGGCGATGCTCGCGACAACGGCGGTGGGCGTCGCCGTGGTCTCGGCCGCCGGAAATCGCGTGCGGGGGGCGATGGTCAAACGAAAGCTGTCGAGCAACTGAGTTGCCGTGCTGGTTTCATGGCGGACGTCCTCGGTTGCCTCATTGTTGACATCGCCGGAATCATCCCAGGAGCAGAAGAGCCACGGTGGCGGCGATGAAGTTGTTGAGGCCATGGGCAACCGCGGAAGCGATGAGCGAGCCGCGCCACTCGCGGAGGGCGGCCAGCATCAGGGCGATGAGGATGAGCACCGGCAGGCCGAGCAGGCCCTGCGGGTGGATGATGGCGAAGATGACGGCGACGATGGGGGCGGAGATCCACCACGGCCAGCGGCCGCGAAAATGGTGAAACAGGGCGCCGCGAAAAAGCGTTTCTTCGACGATGGGAGCGAAGATGCAGGCGAGGGCGTAGACCCCGATCATCTTGCGGAGGTCGCCGCTGATTTCGTTGATGAGCGGGTGGCCGGGAATGCGGTCGGTGAAGCGCATGAGGTAGACCGTGAGCAGCATGCCCAGGGCGAGGATGGGGAGGAATGAACAAAGCTCACCGTCGGCGGTAACTATCACCAGTGCAGTTCATACAACAATCAAGGAAAGGAACACACACCATGAAACGCCGTCAATTTCTTGCCGCTTCCGCTGTCGCCGCCCTGGCCCTGGCCGCTTCGCCGAACGCTCGCGCGGCCGACGCGCCGGGCGACAAAGAAGGCATCGAACTGCGCATCTACCACTTCGCTTCACCGGCGAAACAGCAGGCTTTTGAGAAGTTCATGGCGCAAGCCGCCATCCCCGCATACAACCGCCTCGGCATCCAGCCGGTCGGCGTTCTCAAAATGCTGGCGAAGGACAACCAGGGCCTCAAACTCGACGCCGATCCCACCGACCTCTACGTGATCCTCCCGCACAAGTCCGCCGAATCGCTGCTGACCATGGAGACGCGCCTGGCCGCCGACGAGGCGTATCAGAAGGCGGGGGCATCGATCCTCATCACCCCGCAGAATGACCCGGCCTACACGCGCTACGAGACTTCGCTCCTGCTTGGGTTCGACCAGTGCCCGACCGTGCAGCAGGGTTCCAAGGCCGAGACGCGCGTGCTGCAACTGCGGATCTATCCGAGCCACAGCAACGACAGGGCCCTGAAGAAGATCCACATGTTCAACGAAGGCGGGGAAATTGCCATCTTCAAGCGCTGCGGCATGATGCCGGTGTTCTTCGGCCAGACGCTGGCCGGCTCCAACATGCCGAACCTGACATACATGCTCTCCTTCGACGATGAGAAGGCCCAGGCGGCGGCCTGGGGCAAGTTCGGCCAGGACCCGGACTGGAAGAAGATATCCAAGGATGACTTCTACAAGGAAACCGTCATCCAGAACAAGATCATCAACCTGATCCTGCGTCCCGCGGCCGGGTCGCAGATTTGAAATCGCGGCGTTAATCGCAACCGCCATGAACACCGCACGATTTCTCCTGCTCATCTCGCTGGTTCTCCTCGGCTCCGCGGCCCCGGCCCAGGACAAGAAGGAGACCGGCATCACCAACCTCTCCGCCGACGCCGAACTCGTCGAAACCCGCGCCGAGGCCCCGCGCCTCAAGGCCGCCGCCCCGTACGTCATGAAGGACAACGTCGTCGAGATCGAACTCAGCCAATACGCAGGCTATGCCGGGCTCATCGCCGCCAACAACGGACTCGAACCCACCGAGAATTCCGTGTTCTTCAAGAAGCACGGCTTCAAGGTCAAGTTCACACTGAGCGAGTCTGAAAGCTGGTCGCCCCTCAATTCCGGCCGCATCGCCGCCTCCGCCACCACCGCCGACGTGCTGGCCGTCTACGGCAAACAGTTCCAGGTTGTGGTCCCCGCCCAGATCGGCTTCTCCCGCGGGGCCGATGGAATCGTCGTGCGCAGCAACATCCACAAGATCAACGACCTCAAGGGCAAAATCCTCGCGGCGCCCCAGTTCACCGAGGCCGATTTCTTCCTCCGTTATCTCGCCCAGGAAGCAGGCCTCGCCGTCAACATGCTCCCCGATCTCAAGGCCGCTCCCGATCCCAGCAAGGTCAACGTGGTCTTCTGCGCCGACGCCGAGGGCGCAGCCAACGTCTTCAGCCGCGACATCAAGGCCGGCCGCACGCGCCTGGCCGGTTTCGTCGGCTGGGCCCCGTTCACCAGCGACGCGGTCGAGAACTCCGACGGCAAAGCAAACCTGCTGGTCAGCAACCGCAACCTGCTGGTCATCGCCGACATCCTCATCGTCAACAAGGGGTTTGCCGCCGCCAACCCCAAGATCGTCGCCGGCCTGGTCGATGGCCTGCTCGAGGGCAACCAACTGGTCCGCGACACGCCCGAGGGCTCGCTCGATCTGCTCGCCAAGTCCCTGAAATTCGGCGACAAATCCAGGACCCGGGCCGAACTCGCCAAGGTCCATCTGGCCAACCTTCCCGAGAATCTCGCCTTCTTCTCCGGCGCCATCGACGCGGCCGGCAGCTTCGGCGGCATCTATCAGTCCGCCGTCTATGCCTACGGCTCCGAACTCATCCGCAACCCCGTCGACGCCGAGCGGTTCTTCGATACCTCCCACCTCAAGGCGATCGAGCAATCCGGCGCCTTCAAGAACCAGAAGATCGCCATCGCCCCCATTCGCTCCGGCACCCGGACCGTCGAAGAAGACCCGCTGCTTTCCAAGAACATCCGTTTCCTCTTCGAGCCCAACTCCGCCGTCCTCGACGCCACCAATGAAGACAACCTGAAGAACCTCGAAGCCATCAAAAAGCTTCTCCAGGTCAGTCCCGGCTCCACGGTGCTGCTCCGCGGGCACGTCGACAACAGCCTCATCGAGGATTTCCGCCGCCAGGGCGGCGAGAAGCTGGTTCGCCAGCAGATGCTCAGCGCCATGGAGCTGAGCAGAAACCGCGCCAAGGAAGTCAAACGCATCCTCATCGAGAAGAACGGCATCGACGCCGCCCGCCTCGACTCCGTCGGCCGCGGCTGGGACGAACCCCTCGGCAAGACCCCCGCCGAAAACCGCCGCGTCGAGGTGCAGTGGTTCACCGTGGAGTAGGGCCAGCGTCCCCGCTGGCCTTCCCGTACCCGAGATAGCCGAGGTCGGAGAAAAATTCTCGAGAATTCATTTGACACCAGCGTCCAGCCGATGTATATACTGTATTAGTTCGACTAGTACAGTTCATCATGGCACTAGAATTATCCATCGTCACCGGCAGCGCGGTTCCGATTTACCGGCAGATCATCGACCAGATCTGCCAGGCCATGGCGCGCGGGGAACTGCCGGCCGGGGAGCAGATGCCCAGCGTCCGGGCCCTGGCCGAGCGGCTGCTGGTCAATCCCAACACCATCGCCCGCACCTACGCCGATCTGGTGCGGGATGGAATTCTCGAGACCCAGCGCGGCCGCGGGGTGTTCGTGGCCCAGCGCCGGCCGGTCTATACCAAGGCCGAACGAATGCGGCGGATCGAGGGGGCGCTGAATACGTTCGTCAGCCAGGCGGTACATCTGGGGTTCTCGCCCGAGGAGATCCGGCAGGTGGTGCAGGGCAAACTGGACGGTCTGGCGGGAACTTTGGTTGAGGAAGGTCGTCATGAGTGATTATGTGATCCAAACTCGCGGCCTGACGCGCTATTTCGGGCGCAAGTGCGCGGTTTATGAACTGAACTTACGCGTGCCGCGCGGGTCGGTGTTCGCCTTCCTGGGACGAAACGGTTCGGGAAAGACCACGACGATCCGTATGTTGTTGGGGCTTCTGGATGCGACGCGCGGCGAGGCGAGAGTGCTCGGCGAAGACAGCCGGGCGCTCTCGCCCGAGGTCCGTGGGCGTATCGGGTATATCGCCGAGAGCCATCCCGTGTACCGCTGGATGCGCGTGGAGGAGGCGGCCGCGTTCACACGGCGTTTTGGCGGGCCGTGGAATCAGCAGGTGTTCGACGCCGTGATCTCGCATTTCCGGGTGGATCCGCGCACGAAAGCGGCCGAGTTGTCGCGCGGCGAACGCGCTGGTCTGTCCCTGGCGCTGGCACTCGCGCCGGAACCGGAACTGCTGATCCTCGACGATCCCGCGCTGGGGCTCGACCCGGTGGCCCGGCGGTCGCTGCTGGAGTCGATGTTGTATGTCACGCGCGGCCAGGGACGTACGGTGTTCTTCTCATCACACATGCTGGCCGATGTCGAACGCGTGGCCGACTGCGTGGCGGTGCTCGATTACAGCGTCTTGCGTGCCCAGTGTCCGATGGAGACGTTCCGGCAGAGCGTGCGACAGTATCTGCTGCGGTACCCGGGGATGCCGCCGGAATTGCCGCGGATTCCGGGGTTACTCCAGGCGTTTCGCGCGGATCGCGAGACGCGGCTGACGATCGCCAACGTGGGTGAATCGACGGAGCGCGTACTGGCGACGCTGGGTGCGCTGAGCGTGCAGGAGGCGCCGCTGAGCCTCGAGGATGCGCTGATCGCGTACATGGGCGAGCGCGGCGAGAAGAGCTTCTTTCAGGATTCGCTGACGCGGAATCTGGAAAGGCAGGGTGCGTGATGCTGGCGATGTTCCGGAAAGACTTGCGTGAACTGGCCAAGTGGGCGGCGTTGATCCTGGTGGGGATGGCGGCGGCGATCGTGCTGGGCAGGTGTGGTGACGGCGATCGCCGAGTGTATCGGTTCAGTTTCTATATGCTGTCGGCCGCCGCCAACGCGACGAGTTCGATCGGCTGTGCGGCCGGGGGACTGCTGCTCGGTTTGATGGCGACGGTGTTCGAGGCGCGGCGCGATGCGTGGGGATTCCTGATTCATCGGCCGACCACACGACATCGCTTGTTCGCGGGCAAGGCGCTGGCGGCGATCGTGCTGCTGTGGCTGGCAGCCGGGATCCCGCTGGCGGTGTCGTTGTGGTGGGAATCGAGCCCGAACCGGCGGTCGACGCCATTTGCGTGGAGCATGGGGCTGGGGAATCTGGCCGATCTGCTGGCGGGAACTGTTTATATGTGTTTTGCGGAATGGCGATCGGCGTTCGCGGAGCCAGGTGGTATGGGAGCCGGGTCCTGCCGCTGGCCGGGGGATTGCTGGCGTCGGCGGTGACGTATGTATTTCCCGACTTTCTGCCGGCGGCGGGCGCGGTGTTGGCGATGCTGGTGATTTCGGTGGCGGCCGCATGGGGTGTATTTGTGGCCGGCGGCCAGGATGTTTCCACGCCCCGGCCGGGAAAGGCCGGGCTTGGGTTCTGCGTCCATGCGGCGCTGGCGGCGCTGATGCTGATTGCGGCGGCGTTCGTGATGGCGTTCGTGATTGAACCGCTGAGTCAGCGGGAGGATCGCGTGTCCCGGAGTGTCCGCTACGACGTCGATCAGGATGGACAGGTGCGCCGCGTGACGGAGGTGTACAACCGCGGCGCGCTGCTGTCGTCCGACGTGACGGATGTGCAGGGAGGGCGATTGCCCCAGGGCAATGCGCTGCGTTCGGATACCAAGGAATACTGGGAGCGGGTCGCACAATTTGAGTGGATACAACTGCCGCCGCTCCACCGATGGGACCGCTATCTGCAGGAGCACTATCGCAGCCCGCTGCGCTACTACAGCCATTGCGCATCGCATGCTGCCAATGAGGATTGGGCGTTTGACCAGGTGTCGCGACGAATTGAGGCGTATGACCCGCGCGAGCGAAAACGGCTGGGGACGCTGGGAGCCAACGGCTTCGTGGATGCGCGACAGGGGCTGGCCCAGCCATTCGCCGATGCCGCGGAACGGTCATCTTCGAACCTGGTCGTGTTTCCCTCGGCGGCATACGCGTATGGAAACAGCCGGCAACTGGACAAGGTCTTTTCCGCGCCAGAGGGCGAGCGACTCGTCAGGGCGCAGATAACGAGGGCAGGAACCGATGGCCATGGCCGGGTTCTGGCGATCACTGAGCGGGCGGTATACATCAACGAATTCTCGGACAAGCCGCTGGTGCGCCTGCCTGAATCGCTGTGGCGCGGTGCCCGATATCTGAAGGTCGCACAAATGCCTGACGAGCGCGGTTGGCTGGTGATGCTGGACGGATCGCCGGGTATCGGGAACCAGGCTGGTTCACCGCCGCGACTGTGGCAATTTGATGCACAAGGGAAGCAGGTTAGTGCCCAGGAGCTGCCCCCGCTGCCGATCGTGGCGCGGCATGAGGAGCCTGCTGGAACATCCGCCGTATTCGGCTTCCTGGCGACGCCGGCGACGGCGGCCGGCGGAGCCCTGTTCGTGTACGTGGTGGCCGGCGAAGAGGCGTTCTCGGAGACATCCGGGAATGCTCCATCTCTTCAGGATCCGCAGACGCGCGGGTTCCTGAAGTGGATGGCTGTCGCGCTGCTCACGGCGGCGGCGGCCAGTTGGTGGATTGGGACGCGGTATGGCTTCTCGCGCCGGCGGCGGATCGGCTGGGCGGCGGCGAATCTGTTCCTGGGTTGGGCGGGCGTGCTGCTGCTGCTCTGCCTGAACGAGCGGGTGGCACGCCGCAGGTGTCCGGCCTGCGGGAAGCCGCGCATGGTGACGCATGAATTGTGCGAGAACTGCGGCGCCGCGTGGGGTGAGCGCGAGCGCGACGGCACCGAGATCATGCAGGAGTTGGAGGCGGCGACAGCGCCGGAGCCGGTCAGTCAGCGATAGCGACTACTGACCACGGACTGCTCACCAACGTGGTATGATCTCTTATCATGAACCGCTTCCTCCTGCCCCTGATCTGGTTCGTCGCCGCCGCCATCCCCGCGTGGGCCGGCGTCGACGTTCTCGGCCTCCGCTGTGAATACGCCACCGACCCGCTCGGCGTCGACACCCCCCTGCCCCGCCTCTGCTGGCGGCTCGGCAGCGATGAACGCGGCCAGAAACAGACCGCCTATCGGATCCTCGTCGCCTCTTCGCCCGACCTGCTGTCCAAAGACGCCGGCGATCTCTGGGACAGTGGCAAGGTTGCTTCCGACCAGACCCTCCACATTCCCTACGCCGGCAAGCCCCTTCAATCCTCGCAGCAGGTTTTCTGGAAGGTCCGCGCCTGGGACGTCGCCGGCAAGGAATCGTCCTGGAGCAAGCCCGCCGCCTGGACCATGGGCATTCTCAATGATGCCGACTGGAAGGCGCAGTGGATCAGCGCCAAGACGGCGGTCGCCGCGCCGGTCGCCCGCGCCCTCATCGGCTACCACGCGGCCGAGTCCGCCCGCCAGGATGATCCCAAGTGGGTGCAGGTCGACCTTGGCCGCGATCTGCCCATCGACACCATCCGCCTGCATCCGGTGCGCCACGAGGACAAAGACGGTTTCGGATATCCCATCCGTTTCAAGATCGAAGCGTCCGCGGAGGCCGAGTTCGCCACACCCACATCCATCGTCGACCGCACCGCCGAGGATGTCCCCAATCCCGGCTACAACGCCGTGAGCTTCGACGCCAGGGCCACCAAGGCCCGCTACGTCCGCATCACGGCCAGCAAACTCGCCAAGCCCACGCGATCCTATTGCTTTGCCCTGGCGCAACTGGAGGTTCTTTCCGGCGGCAAGAACGTGGCGCTCAACGCCAGGGTCAGCGCCAAGGACACGGTCGAAGCGTTCGGCTGGGGCAAGGCCGGCCTGACCGATGGCCGGGGCATGGTCGGCGCCGACCAGCCCAAGGGACCGGTATATGAAACGATGCTTCTTCGTCGCCCCTTCGCCGTGAAACCCGGCCTCAAGCGCGCCGTCGCCCACGTCTGTGGCCTCGGGCAATACGAAATGACCATCAACGGCACCAAGGCCGGCGAAGACCTGCTCTCCCCCGGCTGGACCAAGTACGACAAGACCTGCCTCTACGACACCCATGACATCACCCCCCTGCTCAAGGAAGGCCCCAACGCGGTCGGGCTCTTCCTGGGCAACGGCATGTACAACGTCAAAGGCGGCCGCTACACCAAGTTCAAAGGCACGTTCGGCCCGCTCAAGGCGATCGCGGAGCTACGCCTGGAATACGCGGACGGCAGTGCGGAGACGGTCGCGACCGGCGATGGCTGGAAAGTCGCCCCAGGGCCGATCACCTTCTCCTGCATCTACGGCGGCGAGGACTACAACGCCCGGCTCGACCCCCGCGGCTGGGACAAAGCCGGCTTCGACGACTACGAATGGGAGGCCGCGATCGTCGTCGCGGGACCCGGCGGCAGGCTCCGCGGCCTGACCGGCGCCGCCCCGCCGCTCCGCGCCATCGAGACCATCAAGGTCGCCAAGGTCACCGAGCTTCGACCGGGCGTCGCGGTCTACGATCTTGGCCAAAACGCCCCGATCATGCCCCGCCTGAAAGTCAAAGGCCCGGCCGGCTCGTTCGTCCGCATCATCCCGGCCGAACTCGTCAACGCCGACGGCTCGGTCGATCGCGGCTCGGCCGGCGGCGGCGCATCCTACTGGCAATACAAACTCCTCGGCATCGGCTCCGAGCAGTGGTTCCCCAAGTTCTTCTATCACGGCTGCCGCTATTTGCAGGTGGAACTCAAGCCGGCCATCGAAGGTGGTGAGTTGCCAACCGTCGAGTCGCTCGAAGGCGTGGTGGTTCACACCGCCTCCCGGCCCGTCGGTGAATTCGCCTGTTCCAACGAGATGTTCACCCGTATCCGCACGCTCATCCGCTGGGCCCAGCGGGCGAATCTGGTCAGCGTCATCACCGACTGCCCACACCGCGAACGGCTCGGCTGGCTCGAGCAATATCACCTCAACGGCCCGGCCCTGCGCTACGAGTTCGACCTGGCGCAGCTCTATAACAAGGGCATGACCGACATGGCGGATTCGCAGCTCGAAAACGGCCTCGTCCCCGACATCGCGCCGGAATACACCGTCTTTGGCGGCGGGTTCCGCGACTCGCCCGAATGGGGCAGCGCCATGGTGCTCGTGCCCTGGCAGCAACACGAGTGGACCGGCGACGTCGAGCTTCTTCGTCGCCACTACGATGGCATGAAGCGCTACGTTGGGTATCTTGGGAGCAAGTCGAAGGATGGCATCGTCGCGCACGGCCTGGGCGACTGGTACGACATCGGGCCCAAGCCGCCGGGCTATTCGCAACTCACGCCGATCGCCCTGACGGCAACGGCATTCTATTACGAGGATGCCCGGATCGTGGCCCAGGCGGCGAAGCTCCTCGACAAGCCCGACGATGCCCGGAAGTACGAGGATCTGGCCGTGCGCATCCGCATGGCGTTCAACAAGGCTTTCTACAAACCGGATACGAAGCAGTACGCGACGGGCTCACAATGCGGCAACGCCCTGGCACTGGTGATGGGGCTGGCCGACTCCGGCCAGCGGCCCGGCGTGCTGGATGGCATCGTGCAGGATGTCCGCAAGCGAGGCAATGGACTGACGGCCGGGGACGTCGGCTATCGCTACCTGTTGCGCGCGCTGGCCGACGGCGGCCGGTCGGACGTGATCTTCGACATCAACAGCCGCGACGACAAACCGGGCTACGGCTGGCAGCTCAAGATGGATGCCACCAGCCTGACCGAAGCCTGGGACGCCGGCCGCGGCAGTTCGCAGAATCACTTCATGCTTGGCCAGATCATGGAGTGGTTCTACCACGACCTGGCCGGCATCGGCTGCGACCCCGCCGGCCCCGGTTTCAAACGCATCGTGATTCATCCCCAGCCCGTGGGTGATGTGACGTGGGCCAAAGCCAAATACGACTCGATCCGCGGCCCGATCGTGAGCGATTGGAAACTCGCCGGCGGCAGGTTCACGCTCGACGTAAGCATTCCCGCCAACACAACGGCCACGGTCTGGATCCCCGCGAAAAACTCCGCCGCCGTGACCGAAGGCGGCAAGACGCTCGCCGAAACTCCGGCCATCAAAGTCCTGCGGATGGAGTCCGGCTGCGTGGTGATGGAGATAGAGTCGGGCAAGTATACGTTCGCTGCCCAGTAGAGCCGACGCCCCCGTCGGCTTGTGGGCGTCGCACCAACGCCGGTGAGGGCACGGGCTCTACTGTTGCACCCAAAGGCAGTCCAGTGGAGCCGACGCTCCCGTCGGCTGGTTGGAACCTCGCAAATGCCGGTGAGGGCACCGGCTCTACTCTTCCACCCGAAGCGAGCCCGAGCCCAGCGTATAATCCCCGGCCGGAAGGCAACTCGGATTCTGGCGGATGTAGGTGATGAATCGCCCGAGCGACGCAGTGTCACGTACGACATGGTCGAAGTACTCTTCCTGCCACAGCGATCCTGATAGTTGCAGCAGTTGGTTGATGTGCCGGGCGCTGAGGGATTTCCACGCCTTGACAACCATGGACAGATCCCCGACTGGAAGTATCTGGACCAGCGCATGAACATGGTTCGGCATGATCACGAACGCGCCAAGCAAGTAGAGTGAACCATCGTCGTGCCGAAGAACCCCTTCCACGATTTCCCGACAATCCCGATTCGCGAGTGGACACTCGCCATGGCCAGCATCCATGAGGTTCTCGATGCGCGTTGTCCATATCGTTCGGAAAACCTTCGCCTGCTCGGTCGGGTGCGGGCGCGGATTGGCCGCGAGCCAACGGTCCCGTTGTTCCCGCAGTTCCCGCGTCCGCTTAACCGGCAGGGAGTCAGCAAGGCGGAACGTGACAAAGTAGATGACGTTGTCCTGACGGACATGCGGGAGCTTGTCACGGTGAACGAGTTGCGCTTTCTTCCAGTCGAATCCGGCGGGCGACGGCGGGTCATGGGAGTTCTGGAGCATGACCCCCGAAGAATAACCCGCGAAATCGCATCCTACCAGTATGATAGACGGCAGACGGCGGAGTGGAGTAGAGCCGACGCCTCGTCGGCTGTGTGGCATGTACACCGGAAGAAATGCCGGTGAGGGCACCGGCTCTACTTCACGGCTCCTCCAGCACCACCCGCAATCCCACCGTCTTGAGCTGATATGACGCCGGAACATTGCCGCGCGAGCTGCTCCGCAACCCGCGCGGAAAACTGGCGAATGATCCGCCACGAACCACGCGGCTCTTGCCTGTCGCCGGGCCGGCGGGATCGACGGCCGGTCCCGACGGATACGGCGCATAGTAGTCCGAGCACCACTCGGCCACATTACCGTGCATGTCGTACAGGCCCCAGGCGTTGGGCTTCTTCTGACCGACGGGATGGGTCTTGTCTTCGGCGTTGTCCTCGAACCAGGCGGACACCTCGACATCGCCGGCCCACGGCCCGTTCGTCCCGGCCCGGCAGGCGTACTCCCACTCGGCCTCGGTCGGCAGCCGATACGCCTTGCCCTCAAGCTTCGAGAGCTTCTTGCAGAACTCGACCGCATCGGCGTACGAGATGCTCTCCACCGGCAGATCGTCGCCCGCAAATTCGCCACGGCGCGCCCCCATGACCCTGGTCCACTGCGCCTGTGTCACCTCGGTGACGCCAATGCGAAACGCCTTGCTGATGCGAACGCGGTGCAGGGTCTCGTCTTCCTCGTGTCCCTTCTGATCGGCCGGCGACCCCATGTCGAACTCCCCGGCCGGGATGAAGGCGAGCTTCATGCCCGTTGAGTTGGTCGTGATATCGCCGGGCTTAAGCTCGGCCGCGAGGACAAGGAAAAAGGAAAAGGGAAAAAGGAAAAAGACGGAGCAGGCCAAGACTGGTCGCATGCGGAAATGCTCCTTTCTTCGATCGAACGGAGGATTAAACACGAAGGCACGAAGACACGAAGCACCGTCTGTTTCATCACACGTCTCGAGGAAGCCAGCGCTCTGCGGCAAAGAACAAACAACAAAGAACCAATATCAACACCAAGCGTCGCTCGCAAACCGAGCACCGCTTCGTGACTTCATGTCTTCGTGTTTAACTCCGCTCGTGCGTCACGCCTTCATCCCCTTCATGTCAAACTCCAATTTCTCGGCCGTCTTCATCATCTCATCCCACGTCACCAGCGTCTTCTTGTACGCCGCGGTGCGGCCGAGGATCGTCGTCAAATTGCTCCGCGCGCCCTGGGCGGCCGTGGGGTTGGCGAACTGGCCCTCGGTGATGTTCTTGTGGAACTCGGCCACGTTGAGCGCGACCCCCTCGGAAAAGAGGTTGCCGACGCTGCCGCCAGCGTACGGCGTCTGGCCTTTGATGCTCACCGCGCCGAAGTAGTGCGTGTCGGCCGTTCCCTTCGACCCGAAGACGCGGACGCCGATGTCGTCCCAGCCGGCGCCGTACTGCTTGGAGGTGAATGTCAGCAGCGCATCGGGGAAGTTGTATATCACCGCGAAATGGTCGTTGACGTCGCCGTTGCCGGTGCGGGCCTTGCGGCCGCAATAACCGATGGCCGACACCGGGGTGTCGTCGATCAG
>JBIOJL010000142.1:0-13171 GCA_044450885.1 Tepidisphaerales bacterium | reverse complement strand
GCCTTGGGGCGGTCGTGGCTAACCCAGACCGTCCGCGCCCCGGCGGCCAGGCCGGCTTCCACATCAAACCGCCCGTCGCCGACCATCCAGGCATCGGCCGGGTCCACGCCCAGCGCCGTACAGGCATGCAACACCGGCTCCGGACTCGGCTTGAAGAGCCCGAACTCGCGGGCGATCACCAGGTCGAACGTCAGCCCGTGGATGCCGCACACTCGCTCTGCGCTCTCCCGGGAATTGCGGGTGATGACCGCCCGCCGCAACCGGCCATCGAGCAGCTCCAGCAGCTCGCGGCAGCCGGGGTTGAGCCGGGATCGTTCGGCCGCCGTTCGCTCGTGCCGCAGCAGCACCTGCTCGGCCTCGTTGCGCCGTTCGGCGGGGAAGGTCTCCAGCGCTTCCAGGATGCCGAACGCCTCCACGCCCATCTCCCGGCGAATCTGCGCGAAATCCAGCAACGGTTCCGTCAGCGTTCCGTCGAGGTCGAAGAGAATGGCACGAGGCGGTAGCATATTCGTCGGCCCGCGGCCGGCGACTCAACGATGCCTACTCCACGCCGATAGTCAATAGGGGCGTGGCCAATGTTTCGGGAGGGCCGCACTCCGTGCGGCCGCGGTCGTGCGGAAGCGCGACCCTCCCGGATCTCTGTTCACGCCCGTAGTGGTTCCGCAATTTCGAGGTGTCCATGACGCGATCTGTTGTCCGGTTTGCCCTCCTGCTGGTTGCTCTGCTGGCGTCCTCGGCCCAAGCTGCCTGGCACGACCCCGCCTGGCCCTATCGCCGCGCCGTCGACGTCAACCTCGACTGGGAGAAAATCACCGACAACGAGCAGATCGCCGTCGTCGAGTTCAACACCTGCGGCGGCCAGGCCACCAGCGGCGAACACGTCCGCGTCCACACCGAAGCCGGCCAACTCGTTCCCGCACGCTGCCTCATGGTCGGCCCCGGCGACACGCTGCGGGTGATGTTCGCCCTCGTTCGCAACAGCAAACGATACTACGTCTATTTCGGCCACCCCAAGCCGCCCGCGGTTGTGCCCAAAAACGTCGAGGACATCCCGTTCCAGAAGGGCGTCGTTGTCGAATTGCACAGGCTGACCAGCATCGGCCCGGCCGACAATTTCAAGCACACCGAAGTTCTCTGGGACCGCAACAAAGACATCATCGGCCGCACCGTCATTCCCCAGTTCTACCTCGGCTTCAACCCCTTCGGCGATGAAATCCAGATCGTCGCCAGGTACACCGGCACGCTCACCGTGCCGGCGGATGGCGAATACGGCTTCGCCATTTCAGCCTCGGACAAGGGCGGCCTGTACGTCGACGGCAAGCCGGTCGTCTACGCCCTGGGCAATCCCGGCGATGTGCGCTTCAACGCCAAGGTGCAGCTCAAGAAGGGCAAGCACGACCTGATGGTCTATCACGTCAACTTCGCCGGCGAGCAGCGTCTCACCGTGGTCTGGAGCCCGCCCGACCAGAAGGGTTGGCATATGATCCCGCGCGAGGCGCTGGGGTTGGTGCATGTGGGCACGCCGGGGGCGATGGAGGAGCGCGACCGCAACTTCATCGCCGACATCCGCGTCGACTATGTCGGCGAGTGCTTCTACGAAAACCACTACGTTCACCACTACCGCCTCACCGGACCGGTCGGACCCAAGGCCGGGCCGCCGACCAAGTGCGACTGGGACTTCGGCGACGGGCAGACGGCCTCGGGCCCGCAGGTCGAGCACGTCTTCCTCGTCGAAGGCGACTACACCGTCAAACTCAACGCCAGCCAGGGTCTGAACAAGGACGCCCGCTCCAACAAGATTCGCGTCACCCGGCTGCACGAGCGGATCGACACGCCTCCCGTGTCGCAGCCGTCCACCTGCGGGAAGATCATCGCCGCCTATGAGGTCGACAAAATGCCCGTCGGCTGGCTAACCTGGGCAACGATGCTCAACGTGCGGGCCCGGCAGCCGGAAGCGGCCGAGAAATGCGCCGTGCGGCTGGCGGGCGTCAAGGCGGGCATCGACGCCAACACGGCGTTCTATTCGCTGACGGAAGCCGCCGATTTCCTCGCCGCCTTCGCCCGGATCGACGCGGCCAGGCGGGTCTGGGCCGCTGTTCCCGACGATTCGCCCTTCCAGCCCGGCGCCGGCAAACACTTTGCCCACCTGCTCCTCTGGCGTGCCGCCGATTTCCCGGCCGCGCTGAAGCTGATCGAAGACCAGCTCAAGAAACATCCCAACGACCGCCAGTTGCAGCGCCTGCGCGGCCAGGCGCTGGTGCTGAATCAGCGGGCGGCCGAGGGGAAGAAGCAGCTCGAGGCCGTTCCCCCCGAAGGCGCCGCCGACCGCCAGGCCGCCCTCAGCGGCGCCCTGGCCCGCACCACCGAGTTCTACATCACCGAAGGCGACTGGGAGACCGGCGACCACAACTGGGACAAATGGCAGTCGCAGTTTCCCAACGACTTCATGGAAGGCTACAGCGTGCTGCTCAAGACCCGTCTGATGGAGGTTGCCAAATACCCCGAAGCCGCCGCCAAAGTCGCCGAGGCTTTCGCCCTGGCCGTTCCCAGGTCCACCTACGCCCCCAAGCTGCTGGACCGGGCCAGCAAGCTTCTGGCCAAGACCGACGCCGCCCGAAGCCAGTCGCTGCACGATCTGCTCAAGCAGAAGTACCCCGAAGACCCGCTGGCGCAGTAGTTTCGCGGAAGACTCTTTGCGGGTGCCACGGCTTGGCTACTGCAAGCCGTGCTTCGCGGTCACGTTCGTAGTACCGCCTTCAGGCGGCTCTTCAGACCGCCTCAACGCGGTACTACGAACGAGCCGTGGCACCCAGTTGTTTCTAATCGGCTTCCGAATTCGCCGTCACTTCTCCGCCGCGAACTTGACGGACGCGAGGAACGCCTCGAAGTTCGCCTTCTCGGTGTCGATCGTCTCGGCGCTTCCGATGATCTTGAAATACCAGATCTCCCCGCCGCGCGTCACCAGGGCCACGATCTGCCGCCCGCGCTGCGGGCCCGTCAGATCGTAAATGCTGCCAGTTTCTCCACCAATGATGACCTTCTGCGACGGCTGGCCCGCCAGATCCTCGACCGGCCCCAGGCCGACCTGGTCGCGCCAGCGGTTGATGTTGGGCAGGGGGTTGCTCGTGAAGGTTTCCGCCGGCAGCCGCGAAACGATCACCACCGCGCCCTTGGGCTCTTCGCCGATGTTGTAGGTCAACTCGCGCATCGGCCGGCGCTCCGGGTCCTGTTTCCAGGTGGCCGCCGCCTTGAACTCGGAGAGTCCGGGCGTCCTGGCCGGGACCGCCGCATTGCCGCCACCCACCGGTACGTGCCCCTCGGGCATGCTCGCCGATGGATTGCCCGGTGTGGGCGGATGTCCCGACGGCAGGGCCGGGCCGGGAGGATTCGTGCCCGCCAGCAGCGCGCCCGCGGCCGGCGGCCCGAACTTCACCGACGCCAGAAACGACTCCAGCCCCTTTCTTTCCGCCGCCACGGTCTCGTGGTGTCCGAGCAGTTTGAAATACCAGATGGCCCCGTTGCGCCGCAGCATGGCCAGGATCAGGTGGCGATTGTACACCCCGGCCAGATCGAGAAGGGTTCCGTCCGCGGAGCCGATTTTGACTTTCTCCATTTTCTGTTGGGCAATGTCCGTCAACGGTGGCAGCGCCACCTGGGTGCGCCAGCGGTTGATGTTGCTCAGCGGGTCGTTGGTGTAGGTCGTTTCCGGAAGTTTGGAGACGATCACCGCCGCCGCCTTCTCCCCCTCGCCGATGGCATAGGTCATCTCCCGCATCTGCCGGGGAGTCGGATCCAGTTGCCAGGTCTTGGGCGCCTCCTGTGTTACGATCACTTCATTGGCGCCCGCCGTCGCGTCGGGCGCTTCCCCGCCGCCGGCCCTGGCCGCGGGCGCCGGCTCCGCGGGCGCGTTCTTCGCCGGGGGCTGCGGCTGATGGTTGCACCCGGACGCAGCCGCTAGAGCCAGGGCAATCCACAATATGCGGGGAGGTCTGAAGGTCATCATGATGCTCTACTGTATCACGATGGTGCGAGTTCGACAAAATCCGCGGTCGGTGGCGCGGTTCGTCATTCCGAACGGAGGACGGAGCGAGGAATCTCCGTGTCGGGACGCAGGATATTCGGGACGTGGTCGGTACGCTGACCACGTCCGGAACGGTTACTGCACCTCGACCTCGTCGTTGAGGATCCGCGACCCCGCCATTTCCTTGACGCCCACGCGGACCTTCAGGCGGTCCTGCCGCGGCGCCGGGAAGCGGTAGAGCTTGAGCGCCGACTTGCCCGGCGCCAGGTTGAAGATCAGCCGTTCGTCGCGCGGCTGCCCGGGGAAGATGCCGAAGGCGGTGTAGTCGATCGGCTTGTCTCCGTAGTTGGTGATGATCTGCTGCACCAGCACGTCCTTGCCCTCGCGGACGGCCAGCGTCTGCATGCCGACTTCAGACAGGCCCAGGTGCAGGGTGACGGGAACGACCGTCGAGGAGATGCGGTTGTCCTGCATGGCGAACTCGACGTCGAGCGTCTTGGGCCCCGCAAATGAGTTGTAGGGAAACTCGATGGTGAACTCGCGCTCGAAGGTCTCATCGGGGTTGGCGTTGAACTGCATGATCGGCGGCGTCACCGTCCAGCCCGGCGGGGCCTTGAACCGCAACATGCCGCTCAGGGCCGTCCTGTACGGGTTCGTGAAGCGGATCTTCCGCGTGTGCGGCCGGAACGTCGATTCCAGCAGCGGCCGGTCCACCGACAGGCTGGCGCGAAGCTGCGCCAGCGGCCCGTCGATGTCCACCAGGAAGAACGGCATCGGCCCGACCTCGAGCTGGACTTTCTGCGACGGTTTGCCGTTGTCGAGCGGCCTCACCAGCGGCGTGGAGTTGCCCCACAGGTCCACCGAGCGCGGCGATTCGCCGAGCGTCAGCGAGAGCTGCTTGATCGTGCTCGATGGTCCCTTGTCCCACATCGCCAGGATCGACTGTCCGTTCCGCTCGAACAGGAAAGCCTCGACGCCTTCCGCGACCGGCATGCGGCCCAGGAACGTGGCGCCGGCGAGCGTGGTCGCCAGCGTCCGCGTCACCAGCAGCAGCTCCAGCGGCTGTGCCCCCGAGAGGTCCTGGTCGGCGCTGTCTACGGAGAATGGCAACGGGAAATCAATGCGCGTGGCCCCGGCCGCCAGCGCGTAGATCGTCCGCTGGGCCAGGTCGCAAATCTGCACCTCGCGGCTGTACCGCGTCCGGTCCAGAAGTTGCAGGTAGAGCGACAGATTGTGATTGCTGTGCCGGCGGATGTCCTGCATGTACAGCGGGATCTGGCTGGGCAGCACCGACGGCGGCACGGACAGCGCCACAGTCGCCGGCAGGTTGCCGTCCAACTCGTGCCAGGCCGGCCAGGGCATGGCCAGGTCCGGATGCTGCACCAGCTTGGTGAACTCCGCGAACAGCGTGTCGTAAACCTTCCGCATCGACGGGTCGGTGACGAACGCGTCGGAACCGTCCACGCCGAGTTGCCAGCGGTCCAGGTGATTGGCATGCCGCGAGATCATCACCGCGAATTGCGGCTGCCAGGTCTCGCGCGGGGCCTCGAGCATCTGTCTCCAGGTCGATCCGCCGATGTTCCGCGAGATCGACGGCGGCACGTCCACTAGGCACGCCGTCGGCGTGATGCCCCGCTCCTGCAACCGCACCAGCAGTTGGTCGAATGCCACCGCGTTCGCCTGCTCGAAGTCCGTCTGCCCGGACCATACGGCCAGCTTCACGCGCCCGGTCCCCAGCATCGGCAACAGGTCGGGCAGTTGGCCCCACGACTTGAACGGCAACGCGGCCGCGTCCACTCCGAAGCGCGGATCCGGCCGGATTCCCTCGGCCCGGTCGGCGAGAATGATCACGTTGGTTGTTCGCTGGCCCACGTGCCGTCCGTGGCTCGACAGGGTCAGCGTCGCCTCGTACCAGCCGCACCGCAGTTCCGGAACCGGCAGGTGCATCTGGCGGCTCCCCGACGCCAGCGTTTCGGCCGCCGCGATGTCGATGCTGCCGGTCTTCTGCCACACCACGCGTCCGGCGGCGTCGCGAACCACCAGTTGCGACGCCAGGTCGTTGGTGGACCGGTCGTTGATGCAGACCACCAGCGACACCGCCTTGCCCTGCGGGAATATGTTTCCCGGCTGCTCGGTCGCTACCGTGATCTTCGGCACCTGCGAGATAGCGACGTCGTCGAACCAGGCCGACCCGCGGATGTCCTGCGGGAAGATCGCCTGTTGCCCCAGCGTCGTGTTGCCGAACAACTCCGGCTGCAGCAGTTCCAGTTCGACGGCGAGCGAAGCGGCGCGCGGGTCGGCCGACAGGTCCACCCAGAGCCGTTTCCACGGCTCATTCTCGCGCGTGGCCCCGTAGGGATCGGAATGCCGGATGGACGAAGTGATCGGCCGCAGGTCCACGTCCACGAAGTATGCGGTGAGCCGGGCCCGCGCGTGTTTGAGCGGCGTCGTCTGGACGTAGGTCTCCACGCGGTAGTGCGTCCCCGGCGGCACGCGGACCCTGCCCGGCTGATAGCGGTAGATCAGCGAGCCCCCGTTGATGTCGAATCGAAACGAACTCTGTCCCGAGTGGGCCCGGTCGGTCGCCAGCACCCCCGAAAGGTAGTGCGGCAACCCCGGCCCCTCCACTTTGGACCAGTACATGGGCGTCTCTTCCGGATTGCCCAGGGCCCGTTCCTCGAAGTCGATGGTGACGAGCGTCCGGTCGTCGCTCTGGACGTCGGCCCAAGCGAACAGAGAGAGCATGGATAGCAATACATAGAGCCAGCGCATAGTCCGATAAATGGGTTATCGGCAGAAAGAGGGTGCAGACTGTAGCCGCGATCGTCGATCGCGGCGCCCCGTGGGCCAGTGTCCCCGCCGGCTCATCGTGGCTACTTCGGCCACAGCAGTCCGCTCGCCGTCGCCATCATGGCGATGATTGCTTTCATCAGCGATTCCCCGGCGATGAGCCCGGATGAGAGCGCGATCGAGTAGTCGTCGGCGGACTTGCGGTGCAGCCGTTCCCAAACCCAGCCGATGAATGCGCCGAGTGCGAACGCCAGGGCGTTGGCGAACGGGATGACCCAGGAGAGGCCAAGTCCCATGGCCGAGGGCAGGTACTTGCGGAGTTTTTCCGGGGTGACCCGTTCCAGTAGGGGTAAGCCGACGCCGACCAGTGCGCCAAGCAGGATTGCAACTTGGGCGGAACGCGGCAACTGGTCGATGCCCTTGGTGAGGACGCGGGCGACGGCTTCCCACTGCCGCGTGGCCGGAGCGGCAAAGCTATCGAGCTTGGCCCGGGTGGGGACCATCAGGAACCAGAAAGGGACGATGGCGAGAGTGCCGAAGAACAGGCCGAAAAACTGGGCGAGGAACTGCTTGCGAGGGTTGGCGCCCAGGAGATAGCCGCTCTTGAGATCGGTGAGCAGGTCGGCGGAAGAACTGGCCGAGTTGGCGGCAATACCCGCCGCTGCGAGGTTGGGGATGATCTGGCGAGGATGGAGAACCGCAAAGGTGAGTTGCATGACCTTCCCCATGGCCCCGATGGGCGTGGTGTCGGTTTCACCGGTGGCGCGGCAGGCGACCAGCGAGAGGAAGAAGCTCATGGCGATGGCAATCAGCCCGGCCCACCACGAGATGTGGAACCCGATGATCTGCACGCACAGCATGGCGAGCGTGACCGGGATCATGCCGGCGATCATCCAGGAGGTGGGGACTTCGATCTTCTTCATGGCGGTGATGGTGTGATCTTCGGCCGTTTCTTCCTTGAGCCCGCCGAAGGCGCGGGCGATGGTCTTCCATTGCAGGGCAATCGCCGTGAGTGATGAGAACACCATCACGGCGGTTCCGCCCCAGAGTGCCCAGGTCGTAACCCGGAGGACGGTGCCCTTGCTGTTGAACGGGATGTTGAGGATGGTCTCCTTTGTCTTATCGCCTTCCTTGGGTTTGGGCGGCGCGGTCCAGGTCCACTCTGTTCCGCTCTTGGACCAGCCGGAGCCCGGTGCCTGCTGGTCGAGATGCACCAGATAGGGTGCAAACACAAAGTAGAGCAGGGCCGAGCCGGCCAGCATGCTGAGCGACACCCGAAGACGGGTGATGACACCGGCCGCGATCAGGAGCAGGCTCGGCTCGAATCCGAAGGAAGGGAGTTCCTTGCCGGAGAGTTGGAAGAACCCTTCGGCCGGGTAAAGGTCCGGCAGCCGCATGCTCATGTGCAATCGCACGCGGACAAAGTCGAATGCTCGGTCGAGGGTCTTGAGCGAGCCCTCGCCCGTGTTGAGGATGCCGACGATCGCGCCCACGCCGATGCCGGTGACCAGCGCATAAGCCTTGAGAACCGCCTCGCGGCTCTTGCTGCACAGTGACCGGAGCGTCTCGGCGGCCGCCACGCCGGAGGGGAAGCGGAGTTGCTCGTGGTTGATCATCTGCCGTTTCATGGGCACCGCGAGGAAGACGCCCATGAGACCGGTGCAGCAGGTGAACAAAGCCACGACCCACACGGGTTGTACGTTCCAGGTCTTTATGTCCACGCTGGTCTGGCCCGCGCCTGGATCGGTGAGCAGGACCAGTGCGCCGAACATGGTGGCGATGGTGGCGCCGGTGGAATAGCCGGCCGCCGACGCCGTCGAGGCCATGCAGTTGTTCTCCAGCAGGGACATCTGGCTGAGTTGGTTCCGCAGAAAGAACCAGACGAACGCGAAGAACACGACGGTGCTGGCGACCAGCATGACTTTTCCACGGCCGGACAGCATATTCCAGAGCAGCCAGCGTTCCAGCGTGAACACAAGCGCCAGCCCCAGGATGGCAAATACGCCTGCGAGGACTCCGCCGGAGAAGTAGCGGAGGACGTTCCAGATCACATAGGACATGACGCAGGCCGTGATCGCGACGCCGAACCCCCAGCCGACGGCGAGCGTCGTATAGAGGTTCGATGCCGACATCAGCATCCCGAGGATGCCGCCCATCAACACCGCGCGGACAGTAAGTTGCGGCATCCGGTCGCCTTGGTACACATACTTGAACCAGTGGGCGTCTTTCTCTTCGGGCGTCGCATTGGGCGGAAGGGCGGGGATCTCAGCGGATACAGCGGGGACGGGTGCCTGATTACTCTCTTCCATTGACGTGTCCTTCCAACTGAACTGGCGTGGGGCATCTTTGGGAGTGTCGTGCTTCTGCACGACCGCGGCCGCACGAAGTGCGGCCCTCCCCGAACAAATGCCACGTCAGACTGAACTGTCCATGCGACCCAAGCGGGCCGACAAGATACGAGAAGAATGATCGCGAGGCAACGGAGTCTCAGGAGTCTCAGCGAGCTCAGGAGTCTCAGCGAGCTGCCACTCACTTTGTCATTGCCTTCGCCCCGTCCCCCGGATAGGATACCTGCGCATTTCCTGCTTCGGCCGGTCGTCCGGCCCGGTTTTGCGGAGGTCCGCATGTCATTCAAACGCAAGGCGTTCTCGCTCGTCGAATTACTGGTGGTCATCGGCATCATCGCCCTGCTGATCGCCATCCTCCTGCCCGTCCTCCATCGCGCCAAAGAGACGGCGGCCCGCACCGTATGCGCATCCAACATGCATCAGATGGGCATCGTCTTCCTGCAATACCATGCCGACGCCAACGGCTTTCTCCCCTGTGCCGGCCACGACCCGGCCTGCGGCGGCATCGGCAACAACCGGGCCTGGGTCGCCTGGTACAGCCCCGATGCCTTCGATGGCAGCCTGCTCCAGAAATACCTCAGCAAGGGCACCACCTACAAGCTCCTCCAGTGCCCCTCCGACGACCTCAAGCAGCGCGGCCGGCGCACCTTCGACATCGACTATCCTTACAGCTACACCGTCAACGACACGGTCTTCATGCACTGGTCGCACTGGGACATGAATCCCCCCAAGATGACCATCTTCGCCGCGTCCAGCAAGATCCTGGCCATCGAGGAAAGCTCCGCCGTCATCGACCGGGGCAGTTTTGAAGTTGCCGAGCTCAGACAGTTCCGGGGCGAACTGCTCAGCAATCGCCACGGCTCCAACCGCGGCAACGTGCTGTTTGCCGACGGCCATGTCGACTTCGTGGACCGCGGCGTGTTCGCCAGCGCTGCCGCCGAACCGGGCCTCACCGTCCAGATGGGCACCAATGAGTACGCCCAAGTCCCGTACATCTTGAATCCCCACGCCAGGTAGAAGTTCTAAAGGGGACAGGTCCGTTTACGGTCGGAAGTCGAAGCCGGAAGGGGAAGGGGGACAGGTCCGTTTATTGCAGTTCGGCTCCCCGTCCGGTATGTTTCTCCCGTCATGCCCCGCACTCCCCGCAAGGCTCCCGGCGACGTCATCTACCATGTCCTGAATCGCGGCGTCGGCCGCATGGACCTCTTCCGACACGATGCCGACTACCAGGCCTTTGAGAATATCCTGGCGGAGACCCGCGGCCTCATTCCCATACGCGTCCTCGCCTGGTGTCTGATGCGCAACCACTGGCACCTGGTCCTCTGGCCGTTCCACGACGGCGACCTCGCTCGGTTCATGCAGCGCCTCACCATCACCCATGCCCGCCGCTGGGCGCTCTTCCGCGAGCGCGAAGGCTACGGCCACGTCTACCAGGGGCGGTTCAAGAGTTTTCCCGTCCAGAGCGATGCCCACCTGCGAACCGTCTGCCGCTACGTCGAGCGCAACGCCCTGCGGGCCAGGGTCGTGACGGCCGCGCAGGAGTGGCGATGGGGCAGCCTCTGGTCCCGCCACCATCCCGACGCCCCGTCCGCCACGCTGCTCTGCCCGTGGCAGGTTCCCGTGGAACCGTTGCCGGACTGGACGGCATGGGTGAACGAGGCCCAGTCGATGGCCGAAATCGACGCCGTCCGCATCTGCATCAAACGCGGCCGGCCGTATGGTTTGCCGGACTGGGTCTCGCGCACGGCCGCCCGCCTGGAGTTGGAATCGTCAATGCGTCCCCTCGGCCGGCCGAAATCGAAGGAGCATGCAAAAGCGACCGGACAAGTCGCAGACAGTTGCGGTGGTCGATGAAAACGGACCTGTCCCCATAAGCTAATGGGGCCAGGTCCGATTCGTGCGATTCCGAGGTCGACGCCGCGCGCATTTGCATCAAACGCGGCCGGCCGTACGGTCTGCCGGACTGGATTTCGCGCACGCCCGCGCCCTTGGTGTTGGAATCGTCAATGCGTCCCCTCGGCCGCCCGAAGTGGATGGAGGCAGCAAGAGCGACTGGACAAGTCGCTGACAATGGCGGCCGCCGATGAAAACGGACCTGTCCCGTTTGGTGTGTCCCGTTTGGTGTGTCTGCCCGTGTCCTGGACCGCCACATGGCTTGAGCCGCGCAGGAGTAGAGGGCTCGCGCGAACCCGGCAACACGAACCAGGCGCCGCTCTTGGTGTGCTCCGCCGACCGCCGTATTCTGTGTGGGTTCCCGGCGCTGGCATGGAGACTTATGCCGCCACCCGATCCATCAGACCCGACCCGCGCGCCAGAACATCTGGCGGCGCAGATGAACAAGATCGTTGGCGTGGCACTGCTGGTCCTTGGGGGCGTCGCTGCGATTGCGGTTCTCATCCTTCTGGAGTCCAGCCGCGACATGCCGGGAATTGGCGTGGTCTTCGGCTGCGGCACCGGGCTTGTGTGTGGGGTGCCGGGCGCATTCTTCCTCCTGCTCGCGCCAGGCGTCCGCAACGCCGGCCGTGTGTCGATCATTGTCTCGATGGTCGGCGCATCAGTCATCGGGGGCGCACTGGCGCTCCTCTGCATCGGTGCTCTGCACGGCCCGACGGCCCTTGGGTGTTTCACACTCCCAGTTTCGGCGCTGTGCGTCTTGCAGATCTACTGGCTGGCCGAGGCCCTCATGGTTCCCAGGACGCCTGCCTGGCGCGGCTTCGAGCCGGTGATGCCCGTGCCTCCCCAGCCACGCCCGCCTGCCGACGACGAACCCTCGGCCTGACAGACAGGGAGAATTACGTAGTGGTGGTCGATGAAAACGGACCTGTCCCGATTGGTTCGTCCCCGTGCCGCCTTGCCGCGTCTCCATAAGGTGAAGAACCCGGGACCGCTTCCTTCGATTTGGTCGAGACCCATGCGACGCATTTAGCCGCAGGCCTTCGCCGATGAACATCATGCGGTCCTCAAACAGGAGTAATCCCTTTCACCACCTCTCGCAACGTTGCGGACACCTCTGTAATCTCGCGAGCCGGTTCATTTGCCAGGATTTCTCTCGTGATGCCTTCCAGCATCCGCTCGCCCGTCTTTGAGAACGACTTGGGACTACGCCCAGCCCGAAACATATCGAGTACTTCAAAGAACGAAGCCCACGCGCGGTCCGGCGAGCCCAGCGTGAGAAAACTCAGTATCCTATTCCATGGCCGAGCCGTGGCGAAAGGATACCGCTCTTCCATCCAGCGTTGGAATCCAACAAGAAATGTCTGGGCGTCCGAATCGCGAACCTCTACGTCCTTCTCCGCCCACACAAATCCGCTGCACAACGCCCACAGAGCATCGACCGATGCGCTGCCAAGATACAGCCCAGGGCGGCTTCTGAAGTGTTCATTCGCGATGAAGGTGATCAGACCCTCCGCGGGGAGCGGGTGGCTTTCCGCCTCTGTGTCAACGACCATGCCGAGATCGCGGCGTGCCGCGTCACGAAGATCGAAGTATGTGTCGAAAGCGCTCTGTTCGTCCACGGAGATGAGAAGGGAAAACGAAACGACATCCTGCCGACACCCCATCTCAGCCGTCCAGCCGAATCGGTGTTCTGCCCAATTCTGGAAAGCGTGCCCGTTTAACTCGACCTTGAGTAGCGGTTTGGCCCATCGTTGACGCCCAAGTTGATATCCAAGTTCGTAAGCGTGGATCAGATGAACGCTCTTGCGGCCAATGTGCGATATTGGGTCGAGACGTAACCTGTCCTGGAGTGATTCGATCGTCTCCATATTCTCCGCATCCTACCAAGAATGCCGGGGTAGAGCATAGAAGAGGGCGACGTTCCATCATCTTCGGGAACACGGGAGACGGGACAGGTCCCTTTTTCCGCAACCTCGCACCTGCGCCATTCGCTTTGCTGGCCGAATCTCTGCGCATGCCCCATCCCGCCATCCCCATACAAAAACCGTAAATCTGCACTTGACGAAACCTAACACATTGCGTACGATGCCCGCATGTGTCTCGCCTTCTTCAACCT
>JBIOJL010000141.1:0-13183 GCA_044450885.1 Tepidisphaerales bacterium | reverse complement strand
TTGAGGCGGTCTGAAGAGCCGCCTGAAGGCGGTACTACGAACGCGACCGCGAAGCACGGCTTGCAGTAGACAAGCCGTGGCACCCGGAGCGAAGAACCCGACAGTCCCGGATGCGCCGCCGCTTATCGAATCGCGGCCGCGCAGGTATAAAGGTTGCTTTGAGGAACAGGGCGGCGGCTGGCCGCCCCGGAAGACCATGCGAAAGATGCGACCATCCATCCTCTTGCTTTGCATCACCGGTGCAATGATCGCATTGGCGTGCGCTGGTATCCGCCGTGCCGGCGGCGCCCAGCCGGCGGCCAGAAGGTCGACCGCCCCCAACCCGCACTGGAAGGACGACGGCTGCGCCGTCTGCCACGCCGGTACGGGCGCGGACCACCGCGCCGTCGCGCCCGAGGCGGTCGACGACCTCTGCCTCAAGTGCCACGACGGAGTCAAGGCCGCGGCGGAGTTCCACCCGGTTCACCGCAAGTTCGAGGAGACCGCCTCCATCACCAAGCCCAAGGGCTGGCCGGTCGTCAACGACCTGCTTGCCTGCGCCACCTGCCACGATATCAACTACGCCTGCGATCCAAAGAAGAACTCGGCCGGACTCAACATCAATTTCCTCCGCGACTACAGCATCCGCCGCACCAAGGGCCAGCCGTTCTGCCAGAACTGCCACATCGAGAAAGCGTACCGCAAGATCAACCCGCACGAGATGCTGCTCGATCCCACGGCGCCCGTACACGCAAGAGTTCCGGCCACCCAGCCGACCACGGCCCCGGCCGATCCGATGGTGCTCGCCGGCGGCCGCGAGATCATCGAGGAAAAGTGCCTGTTCTGCCACACGCAGCCGCTGGACCGCAACGCCATGAGACGAACGGGCAAGCCGTCCCTGAAGGCGGAACAGACGACGCTGTGCCGCGATTGCCACGCCGGGCACAAGGATCCGATGGTGCAGGGCCACATCGGCCTGCCGATCAAGCCGGAGATGCTCGCCGTGATGTACGTGCGCGAACAGATCGGCCTGGCGGGATCGCCGAGTGATGCCGTCCTCGGCCAGGTCCAGAAGGCCGGGCTGAAACCGAAGCTGATGGTCTCCGCCGCCGACGGCACCATCATCTGCTCCACCTGCCACAACCCGC
Source organism: Tepidisphaerales bacterium (assembly GCA_044450885.1). Classification (GTDB taxonomy): domain Bacteria; phylum Planctomycetota; class Phycisphaerae; order Tepidisphaerales; family Tepidisphaeraceae; genus JANYKD01. Next base: position 12,056 of record JBIOJL010000141.1, on the reverse strand, counting down.
ACCAGAACGGCGTCTTTCCCGCCGCCAGCGATCTCGACTACCGGAGCATGCGCTACAACCGTCAGCAGCGGCTCGTCTCCCCGGTACACGAGCAGGTGTGGTGCCGTCAGTGTCACAGCATGTAAGGAACAGGCATGAGATACCGTCCCGATATTCCAATCGTCCTGGTTGCACTGCTGGCCGCCGCCTGGCCCGCGCGCGCCGTCGACACCGAAGGGTGCCTGACCTGCCACCAGTACCGCGGCCTGGCGAGGATCGATCCCTCCGGAACGAAGATCCTCGATTTTTCGGTCGACCCGGCGTACTTCACGCGCGGGCTGGGCCCGCACGCCCGGCTCAAGTGTACGGACTGCCACGTGCGCGCGGAGGTCGAGGTTTTCCCCCACAAGCCCCGGTCGACGGTCAACTGCCTGAAGACCTGCCACATCGACGCGCCGGCGCAGGTGGAAGTGCGCTTCTCACACGAACGCGTGGCGAAGATGCTGGCGGCGTCGGCACACAAGCCCGACTCGCTCCGCAAGGCGAACACGCTGCTGGGGTCGCCCGTTTCGGAGCAACAGGCGCAGTGCCTTCTGTGCCACGACGAGCCGATGTTCCGCAAGACGCAGAGCTGGCTGGCGGAGGAAGAGTCCGTCCATCGCTGCAATACCTGCCATGACGCAGACTTGCCCAAGGACACCAAGTTCGCGTTCTGGCACGTCTATGCCCGATCGGTGCAGGCGAGAACCAGCCGCGACGTGGTCAAAGTCTGCGGCTCCTGCCACAGCAATCCGGCCATCCAGCAGGAGTTCAAGCTCTCCGACGCCGCCGCCAGCTACCTCTTCAGCTTCCACGGGAAAGCGGTCATGCTGGGCTCGCAGACGGCCGCCAACTGCATCCACTGTCATGTCGGCATGGGGCAGAACGTCCACATGATGCTGTCGAAGAAGGATCCGACTTCGCCGACCAGCCCCGGACGCGTGTCGGATACGTGCCGCACGGCCGACTGCCACCGCGACGCCGGGGCGCAGATCAGTTCGGCCGCCATTCACCTGAACATCGCCACCACGCGGGGCATTGAACTTCTGATCGCGGTCATCTTCGTCGGCATGATCCTGTTCACGTTCGGCCCGTCGCTGATGATCACCGCACTGGAACTGCTGCACTACGTCCTGGGCAAGCACGACCCCGACCACCACCACAACGAAGATCTGGCGAAACAGTTGATGGCCAACGATCGGGCGCGAAAGAAACTGGTCCGATTCAGCGTTCACCAGCGGCTCCAGCACTGGGTGCTGGCGGCGTCGTTCGCAACGCTGTGCCTGACGGGCTTCCCGATCAAGTTCGCGGATCGGCCCTGGGCGGCGTGGCTGATCGAGCGCTACGGCGGCCTGACCGTGGCGCGCACGACCCACCGCGTCGCGGGCGTCGTGCTGATCGCGGGCTTTGTCTACCATCTCAGCTATGTCATCTACCTGATTGTCCAGTCGAAAAAGCGCACCGGAAAAGGCTGGATCAAGACGATCATGTACGCACCGATGTGCGTCAGTCCCGCCGACGGTAAACACATGCTGCACCTCACGCTCTACCTCCTCTTCCTGCGCCGAACCAAGCCCTCGGCCGGACACTTCAGCGCCGAGGAGAAGTTCGAATATTTCGGCGTGTTCTGGGGCACTTTCGTGCTGGGCACGACGGGCATGCTCATGTGGTTCAACGACTGGACCAGCCGCCATCTGACCGGCAGCACCCTGACCATCTCCATGCTGCTGCACACGTTCGAGGCGTTCCTGGCGATGCTGCACGTGGGCATCGTCCACATGGCGACGGTCATCTTCAGCCCGGTTGTCTTCCCGGTGTCGCCGGCCATGATCACCGGCGACACGCCCCTCGAGGAACTGGCTGAAGGACACTCGGCAATGCTCAAGGACGTCGCCGCCGAATTGAGCCTGGACGGCGGAAAGGAGGCGGGACATGTCTGAGACCAGCCGCCGCCATCCGCTGCATCCGCTCAGCATCCTGGGATTCATCGGGAAGTTCTTCACCAGGATCTACGCGCTGGCGCTGATGCTGGTGCTGTGCTGCGCAGGCTACCTGGCGATATCGTACCTGATCGACATCGTGACCAGGCCCGTCCACATGCCCAAGCAGTTCCTGGAATGGCAGGCGAAGCTGGGCACGGCATCGCTGCGCGACTCGCAGTCGCCCGGCGTGGCGACCGAGGCCGCCCGGGCGCCGATGGGGCACTATCACCATGTGGAGGCGTGGTTCCAGGTCGATCCGGGCAACGGCTGCACGATTTCCGGATGCCACGAGCCCTTGCCGCACGGCAAAAAGATGAAGGTGCCGGCGTTCGCGAACTTCCACATGGCGTTCCTGGAATGCCAGAGTTGCCACGCGACCCCGGCCGCGAAACCCGAGAAGATGGCCTGGATGAACATCCAATCCGGGCAACTGCAGGAGGTGCCGGCAATCCTGCAGTTGATCAAGCTGCTGGAGGAGAAATCGGAAATCATCGAGAAGGCCCCCGCCCAGGTGCAGGGAACGATCGTCTCCCTGCTGAAGGCGGTGCTGTCGGCACACACTCCCGAGAGAATGCTGGAAGACCTGCGGATTCAACTGGAGACGTCCGAGCCGGGAAGCCCGGTCTGGCGATTGACGGTGCAGCGCCTGGCCGGCCTTCTGCCTTCGTATGCGCGGGGCGAGTACGGCGCCAAGCTCATACCGCAGACCGCGCTGGCCGGTTACGCCCAGGGCAACCAGCAACTCAGGGAACTGGCGGTGCAATACGCGGCAGCACCGAAAGACAGCCCCGAACGCAAGGCCCTCGAAGACAAAGCCCACGCCGGCGTCGTGAAACATCCGGCCGGATGCGTCGCGTGCCACTCCGATTCACCGGGATTGATCGACTACGCCGCCGCGGGCTACCTGCCGTCTCGCGCCGGTTATCTCAGCAAACTCCAGCTCGCCGAACTCATGCAGGATATCCGCAACGGCAAGCAGTTCTTCCTGCCCAAACCGATGGGGAGGGAGGCGCCGTGAGGAGTATGTTTGAGAAGGCACGAAGGCACGAAGGCACGAAGGCACGAAGTGAGGCAAGCCGGGTTACGCGCACGCATCCCTGCCGGAATCTGGCGTGTCTTCCCTTCGTGCCGGAGCCTGCCCTGAGTACTCGAAGGGTCTGCCTCCGTGCCTCCGTGCCTTTAAGCTTCCTGCTCCTCTTCACCCTGCCCGCATTGGCACAAGTCAACAGCGGCAAGGACTGCGCCATGTGCCATCTCGACTGGGTCGACAGCTTCAAGCGGCCCACCGGCATATTCCTGATGGACAAGCCCGAGAAATCGCAGGCGGCCGAAGCCGACATGTGCCTGGGTTGCCACGACGGCTCGGTTGCCGACTCGCGGCGGCTGGTGTGGAAGGACCACAGCCACCAGACCGGCGTCGCGCCGCCGGCCGGCATGACCGTGCCCAAGGACCTGCCTCTGGAGAACGGCAAGCTCGTGTGCCGCACCTGCCACAGCGCCCACAACGCCGGCCAGAGCGGTTCACTCAAGGGAGCGTTCTTCATTCGCACGGGCAACGAGCAGGGGCAACTCTGCAAGGCCTGCCACCAGGACAAATCCAAAGGTCCGGCGGGAGGCTCTCACCCGCTCGTGCAGATGAAGACGCCTCTTCCGGCGTCGCTCAAGAGTGCCGGTGCCCGCGCCGGCGCCAACGACGATCTCATCATGTGCCAAAGCTGCCACGGCGTACACGGCGGCGGCAAGGAACACCTGCTGGTCGTCGCCAACAACACCAACCAACTCTGCAAGTCCTGCCACGAGCAGATGCGGCCGGCCATGTGGGACACGAACCCCGCGCATTCACACCCCCAAAACCCGCCCATCACCAAGGCGGACCAACTGCAGGCCATCAAGGACATGAAGACGCAGTTGGGCGACGGCAACACGCTGGTCTGCCTCTCCTGCCACAAGATCCACGAGGCGAAATCCAGCCGCGCCATTCTGGCCGACACCATGCAGGACAGCACCTTCTGCATCCGCTGCCACCAGGACCGGCAGACGCTGCTCGGCAGCGCGCACGATATGCGCAAATCGGCGCCGCAGGAACTGAACGTCCGCAAGGAGACCGTGGCGCAGTCCGGTGCCTGCGGTTCCTGCCACGGCTTCCACAACTACGCGCGTACGCCCACACCGCGCGAAGGCGATCCCGGCGGCCTCTGCACCACCTGCCATTCCGACGGCCAGGTGGCCGCGAAACATTCCGGCCTGCCGATGGCGCACAAGTCGCAACTGAGGAATGAGAAGCTGCCCGGCGACGTGAAGCTCACGCTGTATCCAGCGACAACGCCTGACCTGAAGGCCATCGGCTGCCAGACCTGCCACAACCCGCACGAAACCAAGCGCCCGCATTTCCTCAACCAGCCCCCCGAGCAAATCTGCGCCCACTGCCACCAGGAACTGGCGCAGAAGCTCTCCAAGCCGCACGACTTCACCGGCAACAACGACCTCAAGAATGCCAAGGGATCGACCGTCGCCGATGCCGGCCGCTGCGGCTTCTGCCACACCGTCCACCAGGCCAAAGGCCCGCGCATGTGGGCCGCGACCGATCAGCCGTTCAAGACCGCCAATGACGCGTGTACGCAATGCCACTCGCCCCAGGGTATCGGCCACGACAAGCCGCTGGCGAAATTCAACCACCCGACCGGCCCGGATACAAAACCCAAGGATGCGGCCGCCAACCTGGGCCTGCCTCTCTACAACCCGAGTCTGCTGCCCGACCCCGCCGGCTCGGTGGCGTGCTCCTCGTGCCATGACGTACATGTCGGCGAGAAGCAGTCCAAGAGCCTGCTGCGGGCATCGTCGCCGACCGCCCTTTGCATCCAGTGCCACAGCACGCAGGCCAGGATGGCCGGCAATTCACACGACATCAAGGTCTGCAAGAAACCGTTCCCACCGGACGCGGCCGTCAAGAACGACCTCTGTCTCTCCTGCCACCGTCCGCACAGCAACGACGAACAGAAGCAGCGCTGGGCGGTCGCGCCGGCTCCGGGCCAGCTTTCCAAAGATGGCACCTGCATCGCCTGCCACCAGGCCGAGGCGTGGTCCAGTGCCCAGAATTCGTCGCAATCCGGACCCATGCTCCACTCTCAGAATTTCGTCATCCGGCCTGACGTCCGGAAGAATCCCGGCCTGCCGCTGGCCACTCCGGTCGCTCCCGATACGACCGACAAGTTGCTCTGCAAAACCTGCCACGACCCCCACTCCCCGCCCGGCGCGACCGGCCTGCTGCGCGTCGCCTCGGGACAATCCGCCACCGACCTCTGCGGCAAGTGCCACGCCGAGGCGACCTACCTGCAAACGACGATGCACGACAAGTCGCATATCACCAAGTTCATCACCACCCAGCGCGGCTGCGCCCCGTGCCACTCCGTCCACGCCGTCGAAGGTGAGTCCCGCGATCTGCTCTGGGCCGCAAAGAAAGTCGAAAATGCCCCTTCGCCGGCCGCCCGGCTTTGTCTCGGATGCCACAACAATGACAAGGACGGCGCCCCCCTGCCGGCGTTCTACAAGCACCCCGAAACCACTCTCAAGGATCTCGCCAAGGCCACCACTCGCCCCAGCACGATCATCGACCACTACGGCAGGATCGACCAGATCAGTTGTGCCACCTGCCACATTCCCCATGGCCGCGACATGGGCGAAGCCGCCACGACCTCGACCGACCGCGGCCGCGTGCTGAGCATCAAGGCCATGTTGCGCCCCAACATCGACCGCGAAGTCTGCGCCGCCTGTCACGGGATCGACGGCGCCCGCCGATATCTCTATTTCCACGACCCCAAACGGCGGGCCCAGACGGAGAATCTGATTCGCTGACACGGACCGGCCCGTGGCCACCGTTGACCGTCCAAGCCGCGGCGGTATCATGTCCGCCCGACTCCTTGGCCCGTAGTGTAACGGTAGCACATCAGTTTTTGGTACTGAGCGTCATGGTTCGAATCCATGCGGGCCAGTTGACAGACCATCTCGATTCGCTACGATTCCTCCCCCTGCTCGTCGAGAGGGGCGGCCGATGCCGCCAAGGTAGACGAGAGGACGAACCCGCCTGTCGTCTTCTCATTCTTACCTGGTTCATAGTTGATAGCTGTTGGTTCTTATGTCTTTGACTGCCGTCATCCTCGCCGCGGGCCAGAGCACGCGGATGAAAAGCAAGCGGCCCAAGCCGCTGCACGACATCTGCGGCCGGCCGATGCTGGAATACATCCTCCGCGCCTGCTGGGATGCGGGATGTTCACGCGTCATCGTCGTCGTCGGCTACGGAAAAGAAGAGGTCATCGCCCGCTTCGGCAAGGACAGCCGCATCACCTGGGTGGAACAGGCCGAACGTAAAGGGACCGGCCATGCCGTGCAGGTATGCATTCCCGAGTTGCAGAAACTCCAGGGCGAGGTGCTGATCGTGGCCGGCGATGTGCCGCTGGTGCGCGGGGATGTGCTCAAGGCGCTGCTCAAGGCACATCGCGACGAGCAGGTCACCGCGTCGATGGCGACAGCTCTTCTGGACGATCCGACGGGGTATGGACGGATCGTGCGGGATGCGCAAGGCGAATTCACCGAGATTCGCGAGCACATCGACTGCTCTCCGGAGCAGCGGCAGATCAGGGAAGTATTCCCGTCCATCTACTGCGTGCGCGTGCAAGAACTGATCTGGTCGCTGGGCCAACTCAAGAACGACAACAAGAAGAGGGAGTTTTACCTGACGGACATCTTCCGGCACCTGCGCGGCGACGGCAAACGCGTGCTGGCGCTTCAGGTGCTCGCGGCCGAGGACATGCTGGCGCCGAACTCGCGGCAGGAACTTTCGCAGGCGGATGCGCTCATGCAACAGCGCATCATGCGCGGGCTGCGGGACTCGGGCGTGACCATCGTGAGCACCGAGAACACCTGCATCGAAGACGGTGTTTCGATCGGACAGGACAGCGTCGTCTATCCCTTCTCGTTCATCGGCAAAGACGCGACCATCGGCGACAACTGCACGATCGGGCCGTTTGCGATGGTGCCGCGAGGCAGCGTCCTGGCGGCCGGCTCGATTGTCGCCGGAAACATCAACGCCGGCACGGCGGCGCTGGAGAGTTGAAACGGAGCCGACTCCATGTCCAATGGTCTTGAGAATCTCAAAGTGTTCACCGGCCGGGCCAACCCGACCCTGGCGCACAAGATCTGCGACTACCTCAAGATGCCCATGGGCCGGGGCAAGACCGAACTGTTCCCCGACGGCGAGTTGATCGTGCGCGTCGAGGAGGACGTCCGCGGCCGCGACTGCTTCATCATTCAGCCCACCTGCCACCCGGTCAATGCCTACTATTGCGAACTGTTCATCTGGATGGACTGCCTGCGTCGGGCCAGCGCCCGCACGGTGACGGCGGTCATCCCCTACTTCGGTTATGCCCGCCAGGACCGCAAGGACACCGGCCGCGTCCCCATTACCGGCAAGCTCTTCGCCAACCTGCTGGAACGGGCCGGCGCCGACCGTGTCGTGGCCATCGACCTGCACGCGGCCCAGGTGCAGGGTTTCTTCGACATCCCGGTCGATCATCTGTATGCCCAGCCGGTGTTCGTGAAGTGGTTCAGGTCGCTCAGTCTCCAGAACACCGTGTTCGTTTCGCCGGATGTGGGCAACATCAAGCGGGCGCAGATCTATGCCAACCTGCTGGGCGGCGACCTCTGCATCATCGACAAGCGCCGCAAGAGCGGCACCGAGACGGACGCGGTCAACCTCATCGGCGACGTGGCCGGCAAGAACGTGCTCATGACCGACGACATGATCACCACCGGCAGCACGGTGGCCAAGGCGGTGCATTTCCTTAAGGAGCACGGGGCCCGGGACGTCTACATCACGGCGACGCACGCGGTCTTCTCGCCGCCGGCCATGGAACGGCTCAAGGCCTGCCCGTTTGCGAAGCTGGCGGTGACGGACACCATCCCGATCGGCAACCGCGCGGACGCGATCAAGGACCGGCTGGTGGTGTTGAGCGTGGCCGAACTGCTGGGTGAATCGATCCGGCGGATCCACCAGAACCAGTCGGTGAGCGAGATGTTCCGCGAATCGAACAACAAGTGAGGCGCGGACGGAATCGGTAGGACGGACATTCCTGTCTGTCATTCGGTACGACAGACATTCCTGTCTGTCATTCGGTAGGACGGACATTCCTGTCTGTCGTTCGGTAGGACGGACATTCCTGTCTGTCGTTCGGTAGGACAGACATTCCTGTCTGTCGTTCGGTACGACAGACATTCATAGAGGAGATACGTTTATGGCAACGAAGGCGATCGAGATGAAGGTCACGCCCCGGCAGGAACTGGGCTCGCGCGCCAACAAGCGGCTGCGCGACACCGGCCAGATCCCCGGCGTGGTCTACGGGCACAAGGAAGCGATCATGCCCATCAAGATGAACTGCAAGGAAGTGTCGCACCACCTCAACCGGGGCGCGCATGTGTTCTCCCTCAGTTGCGAGGGCAAGAGCGAGAACGTGCTGGTCAAGGACGTGCAGTACGACCACCTCGGCACCGACATCATCCATGTCGACTTCACGCGCGTCAGCCTCGACGAGCGCGTCAAGGTCAACGTGCCGATCGAGCTCAAGGGCGATCCCAAGGGCCAGGAAGACGGCGGCGTGCTCACGCAGGTCATGGCCAACATCCTTGTCGAGTGCCGCGTGCTGGACATCCCGGACCTCATCCGCCACAACGTGTCGGAGATGGCGCTGGACGAAATCCTGCAGGTGAAGCAGCTCGCCTTCCCCGAAGGCGTCAAGCCCATGGTCGACGGCGAGCAGATCGTCGCCACGGTCAGGGAAGTCCTGGAGGAGGTCGTGGCCGCCCCGGTTGTCGAAGCCGGCGCCGCCGAGCCCGAAGTCATCGGCAAGAAGGTTGGCGAAGAGGAAGGCGAGGCCGCCGAAGGCGCGGCCGCCCCGGCCAAGGGTGCCGCCCCCGCCAAGGGCGCCGCTCCCGCCAAGGGCGCCGCTCCCGCCGCCAAGCCCGAAAAGCCGGAAAAGAAGTAGGACAGACATTCCTGTCTGTCATCGGATCGGTAGGACAGACATTCCTGTCTGTCGTTCGTGTGGTAGGACAGACATTCCTGTCTGTCATCAGTGCTATGAAGATCATCGTCGGACTCGGCAACCCCGGACGGGAATACGTCAGCACCCGCCACAATATCGGGTTCGAGGTGATCGACGCGCTCGCCCGGCGTTTCGGCTGGATCTCGTCACCCGACGAGTTTCCCCGGCAGGCGAGAACCGCGTTCGACGGGCTGTCGATGAACGGGACCGTTTCCCTTCAGTCGACCGGCGCCACCGAGAAGGTGTTGCTGCTCAAGCCCCAGACGTATATGAACGTCAGTGGCAAGTCGGTGCAGGCGGCGGCGGCGTTCTACCGCGTGCCGCCCGACGAGCTGATGGTTGTGCTCGACGACATGGCATTGCCGTGCGGCCGGATCCGCATCCGCTCCAGCGGGTCGGCCGGCGGGCACAATGGACTGAAGGACATCGAACGGTGCCTGGGAACCATCCAGTATCCCAGGCTGCGGATCGGCATCGACGCCCCGCCGTCGTTCCTGCCGTGGAAGGATTATGTCCTTCAACGGTTCACGAACGAGCAGCGGGCGATGGTCGGTCCGGCTATCGAGCGGGCTGCCGCGGCCGTCCACGAATGGATGGAACGCGGCATAACCCCGGCGATGAACCGGTTCAACGGCGACGATGAACCGGCGAAGAAAAAGGAATCGAACGACCCTGGCGGCCGGACGTAAACCGGCCAGAACCCATGCTTGGGAGGTAACAACTCAATGGCAGCGACTATGAAACAGTACGAAGCAATGTTCCTGCTCGGCGCCAACGCCGCGGCGGAACCGGAAGCGGCGATCAACCTGTGCCGCAAGACGATCGAGAGCCACGGCGGGCAGATCATCGTCATCAAGAAATGGGACGAGCGCAAGCTCGCCTACGAACTTGGCCACCAGAAGCGCGGGACCTATGTCCTCGCTTACTTCCGCGCCGCCGGCAGCGCCATCGCGCCGCTGGAGCGCGATGTCAAGCTGTCCGAAGATATCGTGCGGGTGCTGGTGACCGACGCCACCCATCTCAACGAGCGCGAGATGGCCGCCGTCGAGCCGCAGCCGATCATCCGCGAGGAAAAGCCGGCGTTCGATCCGGCCATGGCCCCGTGGGACCGTCCCTCGCGCGGCCCGCGCCGCCGCGACGACGGGCCCGGCGAGTTCCCCGGCAAGGACTGATGCTGTCGGACCGGTGATGCTCCTGGGGCGTTGCCCGGTCGCATCGCCGGCAATGTCCGGAAAGGTCTTCCTATGGCAAGCTTTAACAGAGTGCTGTTGCTGGGCAACCTCACGCGCGATCCGACGTTGCGCTATCTGCCGAGCCAGATGGCCGTGGCCGATTTCGGGATGGCGTGCAATCGCAAGTTCCGGACGGCCGCCGGCGAGGACAGGGAAGAAGTGGTCTTCGTCGACTGCACCGCCTGGGGCAAGCAGGCGGAGGTCATCAATCAGTATTGCCAGAAGGGCAAGCAGCTCTTCATCGAAGGCCGCCTGAAGCTCGACCAGTGGGAAGACAAGAACGGCGGCGGCAAACGATCCAAGCTGACCGTCGTCGTCGAAAACTTCCAACTGCTCGGGTCGCGCGATGGCGGCCAGGGTGGCGGCGCACCCGCGCAGGGCCAGGGACCGGAATACAACGAATCCGACGCCCCGCCAGCCGCCCGTCCTTCGCCGCGCGCCCCGCAGGCAGCTCCGGTGCGCCGTCCGGCGCCCCCGGCCGGGGGGGCCGCCCCGCAGGCCGCGCCCCCGCAGCAGCCCGAGCCGCCCATCAGCGAAGAGCAGCACTTCGGCGAAAGTGACATCCCGTTCTAGGACGATCCGTTAACAACCTTCAACCACAACTTCAACCACACTAACAGAGGTACATATGGCGAGCGTGAAACTGCTTCTGACTGAAAGCGTGAAAAACCTGGGCAAAGTCGGCGACCTCGTCGAGGTCAGCTCCGGCTATGCCCGTAACTATCTGCTCCCGCAGCATATCGCAGTCGAGCCGACTGCCGGCAACGTCAAGAAGATCGAGGCCCGACGGCAGGAAATCCTCCGGCTCGAAGCCGAAAAACGCAAGGAACATGCCGAGATCATCAAGGCCCTATCCGGCGTCGAGGTCACCCTCGAACGCAAGGCCAACGAACAGGGCCACCTCTTCGGCTCCGTCTCCGCGACCGACATTGCCAAGGCCATCCAGACCCAGGGACATCGCGTCCAGGCCGACGACGTGCTCCTGCCCGGCAAGCTCGACCACATCGACTCCTACGTGGTCAAGGTCAAGTTCGCCGAGGATCTCGTGACCGACATCAAGGTCTGGGTCGCTCCCGACGCCGAGAGCAAGGCGCTCATGGACAACGCCCAGAAGGCCCTCCGCGAGGCCGAAAAGGAACAGCAGGCCAGGGAAGAAAAGGCCGCCGCCGAAGAGGCCGCCGAGGCCCACAGCGAGCGCTCATCCAAGAAGAAACACTGATTTGTGGACAACCCGTGAAGAACCTGCCCGATGCGATGCCCAACATCGCATCGGGCCGCTTTTTTCGCTAGGTTCCAACGCAGAGATTTGAAACACAGAGATCACAGAGAGCACAGAGACATGCGATTTGAGATTTCAAATAGTTGAGATTCCAATCCTTTTCGCCCTTTGCGTCTTTTCTTCTCTGTGTCCTCTGTGATCTCTGTGTTTCAATTCCGAATCCAATGACACCGAGCGGGCAGCCGTTTTGTCTTGCATTGCCTCGCCTCATTTTGTTATTCTTCCCACGAGTTTGCCGCCTTGGACACGGAGGTTCAATATGTCGCAGTTGATGGATGGAACCGCCTCCCAGTTCGAACGTCTCCCCCCGCACTCGCTCGACGGCGAACGCTGCCTGCTCGCCTCCATGATGCTCGACAAGGACATGATCGGCCAGGTCGTCCAGATCCTCGACAAGGACGCCTTCTTCCAGGCCGACCACCAGATCATCTATGACGTCGTCATCAAGCTC
>JBIOJL010000140.1:0-13195 GCA_044450885.1 Tepidisphaerales bacterium | reverse complement strand
GGGGGGGGGGGCAGCCGGGGATGTAGAGGTCGACGGGGACTGATGAGTCGGCGCCGTTGTGTGCTTCCGGGTGGTCGATGTAGGGTCCGCCGGAGATGGCGCAGGCGCCGACGGCGATGACGATCTTGGGCTCGGCCACGGCGTCGTAGGTCTTCTTCAATGCCAGTTTCATGTTCTCGGTGACGGGGCCGGTAATCAGCAGGCCGTCGGCGTGGCGCGGGGAGGCGACGAACTGGATGCCAAAGCGGCTCAGGTCCCAGCCGACCGTGTTGAGCACGTTGACATCCGCCTCGCAGGCGTTGCATCCGCCGGCGCTGACCTGGCGAAGCTTGAGCGAGCGTCCGAAGAGTTTGAGCAATTTGTCGTTCAGTTCTGTCGCCAGCTTCAGTTCCTGGGCCGGGTCGACCACGAGATCCTGGCGCTGTCGCACCGCAAGGCTGTGGGTACTGGAGTAGCGGATCGCGTCTTTCGGGCAGGCATCCATGCAGTCGGTGCAGAAGAGGCATCGGCCCAGGTCGATGCGGGCCGTCTTGTCCACGGTGATGGCTTGGGTCGGGCATGCTTCGGCGCAGCGGCGGCAGCCCTCGGGGCACTTGGCCGCGTCGATGAGCGGCCGGCCGCGGAAGCGGTCGGGCATCGGCGGGACCGGGCCGTCGGGCCAGGCCATGGTTCGGTGTCCCTGATGGAGCCGGGCCAGGAGTATCTTGATCATGGTCGTGTCCTTATCAGCATCAGAGGTCGTGGCCGCAGTACGAGAGGTTGAAGCTCTTGTTGCACAGCGGGAAGTCGGAGATCTGCTGGTCGCGGAGGGCGTAGGCCAGTCCGGGCCAGTTGTGGAATGAGGGGTCAACAATCTTGTAGCGCTCGAACCGGCCTTGCGGGTCGGTCATCGCCACGTGGCAGAGCTCGCCCCGCCAGCCTTCGACGAGCGAGACGGCCAACTGGTTGGGGCGAAGCGCGCCGGTTTCGCTGCGGATCGGGCCGGCCGGAAGGGCGCGCAACTGTTCACGGATGAAGTCGATCGACTGCTGGATTTCCAGCCAGCGCACGTAGGCGCGGGCGAAGACGTCGCCGCTGTCCCAGGTCGAGACCGGGATGTGGGCGAAGCGGAAGATGCCGGAGGGGTGGTCCTGGCGAACGTCGCGGTTGAGGCCGGAGGCGCGGGCGGCCGGCCCGACCAGGCCGAGCTGCTCCGCGATTTCCGCGGAGACCGGCCCGGTGTCCTCGAGCCTGGCCATGACCGAATGCGAATTCCAGAGCAGTTCGATGGCGCTGCGGGAGTCGCGGTCGGCCGCGTCGAGCCGTTTGAGCAGGTCGTCCACGATCTTCTGGTCGGCGTCGAAATTCACGCCGCTGGGGCAGATCATGCCGCGCCCAAAGCGGTTGCCGCAGAGGACGGCGGTCATGTTGAGGAAGTCGCCGCGGATGCGCCCGCAGTACGACGCGGTGGGCAGGAAGCCGACGTCGCCGGCGATGGCGCCGAGGTCGCCGACGTGATTGGCCAGGCGTTCGAGTTCGAGTGCGATGCCTCGCAGGCTCTGGGCGCGCGGCGGTTTCTGGGACCGCGCCAGTGCTTCGACGATCTGGCAATAGGCCGTCGTGTGGCCGGCCGTCGTGTCGCCCGCCAGCGTTTCGGCGTAGTGGATGGACCGTTTGTCAGGGCCGCCGATCAGCGCCCGCTCGACGCCGCGGTGCTGGTATCCGAGCGAGATCTCCAGGTGGAAGACCTGTTCACCGTGGCACTGGAAGCGGAAGTGCCCCGGTTCGATGACCCCGGCGTGAACCGGCCCGACCGCGACTTCGTGGACCTCGTCGCCTTCGACGCGGAAAAAATCGGTCACGCCGATTTCCGGGCCGGCGTCCCCATTTCCTGGCCAGGCCGCGTGTCCGGGGCGGAACGGTCGCTGGAAGCGCACGGGCTTGAACCAGGGGTGTCCCTCGGCCCGCAGGCCGAACTGCTCGCAGATTTCCCGCTCGAACAGATGGACCTGCGGGCAGTCCGGAGTGATCGAGCTGAAGGAATCGCCGCGAATCACCGTTCGGGCGGCCCGCAGTCGCGACTGCGCATCCTCCGCCAGAATGACGTGCAGGCTGGTTGTTCCGGCCCCGGCAGGCAGCGCGAAAAGGGCCGCCACGCGCTGACCGTTATCGACCGAGGCGACGATCGCTTCCTGGAAATCGGTCAGGGGAAGTTCCGGGACCGCGTTGCGATCGACGGCCAGGCCGTTGCCTACGATTGCCAGATGTTTGACTACGGTCATGGCCGCACCTCCACGAACTGCGCGGCCTCGCGGAGCAGGGTCTGGAGGGCTCCGGGAATATGAGTGCCGAGCATGAGAATGATAGCCAGGGAGACGATGATGGGTGCGCTGGTGAGGAGGCCCTCGCGATAGGCGGTTGGCCGCGTGCCGGGCAAGGGCCGGCCCTGGGTGACGTTGAGAACGGTCCGGCCCATGCCGACGAAGACGACCAGCAAGAGCGCCAGGAACGCCGCCCCGATCCAGAACGATCCGGTGCTGAAGACTCCGTTGAGGATGGTGAACTCGCTGATGAATGGCCCGAAGGGCGGCGACCCGGTCACGGCGAGAAATCCCAGGAGAAAACAGGTGCCGGAGAGGGGCACGCGCCGCATGGCGCCGCGGACTTCGTCGGTGCTTTTGCTGCCGAAGGACCGGCGGATGTTGCCGGCCGACAAAAAGAGCACGCCCTTGGTGAGGCCGTTGTTGATCATGTGCAGCAGCGAGCCGAAGAGGGCCTGCCCGCCGATGCCGACGCCCAAGACGAGGATTCCCATGTGTTCGACGCTGGAATAGGCGAGCATGCGCTTGAAGTCGCGCTGCCCGACCATGAACACCGCGGCGAAGGACATGGAGAGAAGCCCGATGAAGATCATCATCCGCGAGGCGTAGCCCGCATCGCCGGACGCCTGGCATATCTGATACACGCGGAGCAAAGCGAGGAATGCACAATTGGTGACGCCGCCGGCGAGCAGCGCGCCGACCACTCCGGGCGCCTCGCCGTAGGCATCCGGCTTCCAGGTGTGCATCGGCGCCAGGCCCATCTTCGTTCCATAACCCACCAGCAGCAGGACGAACGCAGCCTGGAGCCAGGAGTGGGAGAGGTGGTGTGCTCGCGCCAGGCGCAGCAGATGGCCGAACAGGAGGGATGAGTCGCCGCTCTCGTGGAGCGAGGCGTACGCCAGGAAGAATGTGCCCAGCAGCGCCAAGGCGATGCCCACGGAACCGATCAGCAGGTATTTCCACGTCGCCTCGATCGAGCGCGGCGTGCGGTTGAAGTAGATCAGCGGGGCCGTCGCCAGGGTGGTGGCTTCGATGGCCACCCACATCAGGCCCAGGTGATGCGAACAGACGACCAGCGTCGTGGTCGCCAGGAAGACCAGCAGGCAGGTGCAGAAGACGCGGTTGGAGAGCTCGGCGCGGTAGCGGAGATAGCCGACCGCGTAGACCGAGCAGATCGAGAACAACGTGGTCAGGACCAGCAGCACGAGGCGGCCCGGCGGGTCGATGACCAGCCAGCCCCAGGCCGTCGCGTGCTGTGGATGCCAGATATTGAAGACCGTGAGCGCCAGATGTGCTGCGGCGGCGGGAGGCAGCAGCCATGGCCGCAGTCGCTGCGAGGGCGTGGCAAACGCCACGGCCGCCATGGCCAGCGGAAGAATGATGAGCAGGAGGAGCATGATTATTCCTTGAGAGTCGAAAGACGCCGGGTGTCGAGTGAGGCGAACTCGCGGGTGATGTGGTGCATGATGATGCTGACGACGAAGATGCCGACGAAGAGATCGAGGAGCACGCCGAGTTCCACCAAGAAGGGCATCGCCTTGAGCAGGAGCATGCCGAAGATGAAAATTCCGTTCTCGAGGATGAGGTAGCCGATGACCTGGGTGATCGCCTTGATGCGGGTGGTGAGAATCAGGAAACCGGTCAGCACGGTGGAAAACGCGGCGGGGACAATGAGCAGCTCGATGTGCTCGTGCGCCAGCGGAAGCCGGGAGGAAAAGGCGATGGAAACAGCCGTCCCCAGCGCGCCCAGGAGCATCGTGGGCACGAAGCCGATGAGGGGCTCGACCTCGCGCTTGATCTGGTTGTCGCGCAGGGCCTTGAGGAGCATCTGGGGAATGATGGTGCCCTTGAGGACGACCGTCGCGGCCGCGATCAGGGCGGCCCAGAGCGTGATGGGATGGTGCAAGACCAGGGGCAGAGTCCCCAGGAGCACGCCCTGCAACGCCGCGCCGTGGATCAGGGCGCGGATTCGACTGCTGCCCAGCGTATATAGATTCAGGAGCAGCACGACCATCAGAATTGCGTTAACCAGCCAGATCATGAGTTACCTCAGCATCAGGAAGAAACCGAATCCGCAAAGGACGCCGGCCGCGATCAAAAGGCCCGGAACCTGGCGCATCTGCAGTCGTGCCATTGCCGACTCGACCGCGCCGATGACGACGGCGACACCCAGCATTTCGCCGACAAACAGGAGCCAGCCCAGCCAGAACCCGCCGCCGCTGAATGGCACCAGGACATGCAGCAGCACGGCCGACAGAATGAACAGCTTCATGGCCGCCCCGTAGAGGATGATGCCGAAAAGCGGCCCGCTGTGGTCCAGCACCATGACCTCGTGGATCATGGTCAGTTCCAGGTGCGTGTTCGGATCGTCGATCGGGATGCGGCAGTTTTCGGCCAGCAGCACCACGAACAGCCCGGCGGCGATCAGGAGCAGCGAGGCGATGGGAAGCACAGTGATGGTGGAGGTCGCGGGCGCGTGGAGCATCGGCGTGAGACTGAGCGACCCGGAAAACCTGACGAGGACCAGGAACGCCAGGAACATGGCCGGCTCGGAGAGGCACGCGAAGGTGACTTCCCTGGCAGCGCCCATGCCCTCGAACGAGGAGCCGGTATCGAGCGCGGCGGCCGTGGTGAAGAAGCGCGCCAGGCCGAAGAGATACGCAAAGAGAATCAGATCTCCGACGAATTGGATCGGGGAGTCGAATCGCCCCAGCGGCACCAGCAGGCCGGCCAGCAGAACCGCCGCCAGGGTAACGACGGGCGCTGCCCGGAATATCCAGGTGGTGGTCGTGCTGAAGACCATGCCCTTGCGCATCAGCCGGGCGAGGTCGTAGTAGAGTTGCAGCACCGGCGGCCCGTTGCGGCCGGCGAACCACGCCTTGGTCTTGTTGATGACGCCCAGCAACAGCGGCGGCATCGACAGGAGCAACACGATATGAACGATCGAATCAAATATGTACTCAAACATGATCAGTTCCGTTCTCAATCCACGAAGTTCCCGGCGATTTACGGCCGGGCAAACACGAGCAAAAAGAGCAGGATGGCCAGAATGTAGAGCAAATACACATGCACCTTTCCCTGCTGCATCGGCCGCGCCCAGGCGAACAGCCATTCGATGGCGCGGAACAGGGGCCACAGACACCGGTCAAGTACCGTGTCGGGAATTTCACTGGTATAGCGGGCGGTCCCGGAAAAGAGGCTGCGGAGGCGGGGCAGGTACTTCCGCGGCCAGAGAAT
Organism: Tepidisphaerales bacterium; assembly: GCA_044450885.1. Lineage (GTDB taxonomy): Bacteria > Planctomycetota > Phycisphaerae > Tepidisphaerales > Tepidisphaeraceae > JANYKD01. The sequence goes on along the minus strand of JBIOJL010000140.1, from coordinate 7,658 downwards.
CCAGCCGAACAGATCGGCCTGCAACTGAGAGAACGAGGCGCCGGTGTACTGCATCCGCGCGGTGGGGCGGGCATAGCCGCAGTCCCAGGTGCCGGACGAATGCACCGGCCGGTCGGCGAACATGGAGCGGGCGCACAGCACCAGCGCAGCGATTGAGGCGATGAGCATCAGGCCGCCGAGCGTCACCCACTTGAACGGGACCAGGTCCGCGACGGAGGCGCCAGCGCGGGATGCGAGCGGTTCCCACTGGATGATGGCCCGATTGAGGATTCCCGCGGTGATGACGGGGAACAGCCCGATCAAGGCACAACAGCCTGCGAGCAGAATCATCGGCCTCAGCATGTTGTTGCCGGGATCGTGTGCATGGGCCGCAAGCGAGGAGCGCGGCGCGCCGCCGAAGACGATGCCGGCCAGTTTGACGAAAGTGCCCACGGCCAAGGCGCCGATGAGGGCGAGCGCCGGCGCGGCCAGGGCCGCCCATGGCCAACTGGGTCCCGTTGGTGGCCACTCCAGGGTGCGAAACAGGCCGACATAGATCAGCAGTTCGCTGACGAAACCGTTGAGCGGCGGCAGGCCGCAGATGGCCAGTGCGCCGACGACGAACAAGACGAACGTCCTGGGCATCAACTTGCCCAGGCCGCCGAGGAGATCGATCTGCCGGGTGTGCGTGGCGTGCAGCACGCCGCCGGCGCCCATGAACATCAGCGGCTTGAAGAGGCTGTGATTCAGCACGTGCAGCAGCGCGCCTCCAAGGCCCAGCACGACCCAGTCGATCCGCTGGAACGTCCTGCCCAGCAGCGCCAGCCCGATGCCCATGGTGATGATGCCGACGTTTTCGATGCTGCTGTAGGCCAGGAGGCGCTTGAGGTCGTGCTGCGCCAGGGCGAAGGCAATGCCCAGCACGCCGGAGACAGCGCCTGCGATGAGGAGCGTGGTCCCCCACCAGACGGGCGGGTGTGGCGAGAGGGCGCTGACGCGGATGATGCCGTAGATGCCCGTCTTCAACAGCACGCCGGAAAGGACCGCCGAGACGTGGCTGGGGGCGTTGGCATGAGCGCCGGGAAGCCAGATGTGCAGCGGCATCAGCCCGGCCTTGAAGGAGAACCCGATGACGCCCACGATGAACAGCGTCGATGCCACGCGATCCGGAAGCACCGGCAGCGACGTGGGCCAGAGCGAAAATGATCCGCTCGCGCGGCTCAGGAGGCTGAAGAACGCGATCAGGCAGAGCGTGCCGGCGTGTGTCGCCACTAGGTAGACCCACGCGGCCTGCCGCACCTCGGGCTTCTTGTCCTCCGTCGCCACCAGGAAGAAGGCGCTCAGCGCCATGATCTCCCAGGCCATCAGGAAGAGAACGCCATCCCGCGCCAGCACGACCAAAGCCATGCCCGCCGTCAGGAGTCCCCAGAAGAGCCGGAGCCGCCGCGCGTTGTTCGGATGCTCCGCCTGGCTCCAGTATCCCAGCCCGTAGATCGAGCCGAGCGCCGAGATGAGCCAGATCGGAATGAGGAAGACCAGCGACAGGTTGTCCAGCCCGATGGCGAACTGGCCAACCGGCAGTCCCCACGCCCAGGCCAGCTCGACAGGCTGGCCGCCGGAGAAGGCGTGGACGATCAGGCCGAGAAGGCCGATGGCCGAGCCTGCAATATTGACGCCGGCCGCCATCCGCTGCGCGGCCACCGAATTCCGCTGCGCAAACAGACCGGGAACGCCGCTCAAGGCGAGGCTTACGACCGCAATAATCAACAACCAGACAGCCATAGATATCACTCGCTCGCCCGTAGGGTGTGCTTCAGCACACCACCGCAGGCGCACAATCCACTCATCTTCCCAACAGCCGCGCGATCAACTCTCCCAGCGGCAGCAGCGACAGCAGCAGCAAAAACAGAATCAACAGGATGTACAACATGTACTGCTGAATGCTCCCCTGTTGCAGCACCCGCATCGACGCCAGCGCGGATTTCGTCCGCTGCCAGACCGGGATCAGCCAGCCGTCGAGCACCATGTCCGGCACGTGGGTTCCGAACCGGCAGGCCCGCGCGAACAGCCCTTGGATTCTCGGCGTGTCGGCGTGGGGGCGCAGAATCCAGGCGAACAATCCGATCAGCATTTGCGCGAAAGACGATGCCGTATACTGAATCCGGGCAGTGGGCCGGACGTAGCCACAGTCCCAGGTCGGGACCAGGCGGGGCGGACTCCCGCGCAGCAAACGCCGAATCCCCATGAATCCCGCGGCCGACGCGGCGATCAGGCACAGATTGAGCGTGGTCACACCCCAACTCGGGAACTGCGCTGACAGTTTTGTGTCGGCCCCGGCGCTGCCGATGCCGCTGGCCACCGCGCGGCTCAACGGCGCCATGACCGCGCCTGGAAACAAACCGATCATCACGCAGCAACCCGCCAGCACCGCCATGGCGACCAGCATGGATCGCGGCGACTCGTGGGCGTGTTCGCCGCAGTCCGTGCGCGACACGCCCAGGAAGGCTGTTCCATATGCCTTGACGAAGCACGCAACCGCCAGTGCGCCCACGGCCGCCAACGCCGGCGCCGCCAGGCCGATCACCGACCAACTCGCACCCGGCCCCACACTGGCCGCGACGCTGTTGAACAGTCCCAGGTAGATGAGCAATTCGCTGACGAAGCCGTTCAGCGGCGGCAGGCCGCAGATCGCCACCGCGCCAATCGCAAACATCCCGGCCGTCCACGGCATCTGCGAGGCCAGCCCCCCCATGCGATCCAGCTCGCGCGTGTGGACGGAGTGGATCACCGAGCCGGCCGCCAGAAACAGCAGGGCCTTGAACAGCCCGTGGTTCCACACATGCAACAGACATCCCGCCATGCCCAGCACGGCCCAGACCGGCCGGTGAGTCGCCTGCCCGATCAGCGACAGCCCAAGCCCCATGAGAATGATCCCGATGTTCTCGATGCTGTGGTATGCCAGCAGGCGTTTGAGGTCGTGTTGGCCGAGCGCGAAGACGACCCCCAGAATCGCGCTGATGGTTCCCAGGATCAGCACCAGCACTCCCCAGAACGCCGGCAGGCTGGGAAACAGCGTCAGCGTGCGCAACAGACCATAGATGCCTATCTTGAGGACGATTCCCGAGAGAATGGCCGAAACGTGACTGGGGGCGTTGGCGTGGGCGCCGGGCAGCCAGAAATGAAACGGCATCATGCCGGCCTTGATCCCGAAGCCGGCCAGGCTGAGCAGAAGCACGGCCGAGGTTACGCCACTCGTGGCTTGGAACGATGTCAGGGGCCGCAACTCGAATGAGCCGCCGGCATGGCGGAGCACGGCGAACAATGCGAACAGGCACAACGTGCCCACATGCGCAGCCAGCAAGTAGATCCAGGCCGCCTGCCGCACCTCCGCCTTGTGATCCTCGGTGCTGACGACGAAGAAGGCCGTCAGCGCCATGATCTCCCAGGCGAAGAGGAACATTACGCCATCGCCCGACTGCACCACCATCGCCAGGGCACCGATCAGCAGTCCATAGCACAGGCTCAGTTTCTGGCCGTTGTGCAGGTGTTTCGCCTGGTTCCAGTAGCTCAGCCCGTAGACCGAGCCGGCGCCTCCGATCAGGAAGATGGGAATGAGGAAGAAACAGGAGAGCGCATCGAGCTTGAGCCGCAGGGCGCTGCCGGGCAGCGCTGCGGGCAATCTGAGGGTCTCAACCCCGCCGGACATGAGCGCGCACAACGCCGCGAGAACGCCCACCGCGGCGCCGGCGACAACCAGCACCGTGGCGAGTCGCTGGCCCCACAGAGACCGCCGCCGCGCGACGAGGCCGGGGACTCCGCTGATTGCCAGGAGCAGGCTTGCTGCCAATGTGCCGTAGATCCACATCCGGGGCTCCGATGGCTAGCTCGCGACCGCGGCAGGGGGGTTGGACACACTGGGCATGCTGGCGGCCGAATGGCCGAGCGTACTCTCCGCCTGCCGGAGCGTCTCGAGGATCTCCTCGCGCGATGCCTGGCGGGAAATCGCATCCTTGAACGCCGGGTTGTGCATGGCGAATCCCAGCCGGGAGAGAAGATGCAGATGGGCACGAACCGTGGGGCTGATGAACGTGAACAACGTTGTCACCGGCCGGCCATCGAGCGAGCCATAGTCCACCGGCCGCTCGAGGAAACACAGGGTTACCATGGGCCGGGACACATGCAGCACGATGGGGTTGCGCACATGCGGAATGGCGATGCCATCGCCGATGCCGGTCGACCCGAGCGCCTCCCTGGCCAGCAGGACCTGGTAGAGAAACTCGCGGTCGACTTCCTCGGGCAACTGCATGGCTTCGACCACCGCGCGCATGACCGACGACTTGTCCGTCCCACCGATCCGGTAGTGGACCCCGCCGGAACGTAGCGCCTCCGACAGGCTCGGCGGCGACGCATCCCCGCCTTCGGGCTCGGCGAAGATCTCCGGGGACACCTGAATCTTGCGCGAGGTGGCCCACTCCAGCAACTCGGCCCGGTTGAACCGGTACTGGTCGTTGATCTGGTACGCCGGGATCGCCCCCTGCTTGATCCAGCGATAAATGCTTTTCTCAGAAACACTTAGAAGCCTTGCGGCATCTCGAACTGTGAGCGTCATGGGTGCAACATCCTTGTTTCAAGTACGGCGTGATTATCCCACAGTTCGCCGAAATGTCCAATAATGACACTGGGCGGCCATATTTGTCCATATGTCGGCTCGAATATACCTTCAGAGTCTTGTATGTCCCGGTACCGTAGCATGGTGGTCTAGTAGGCTTCCAGCCTGCAGAGGCCCAAGAGCGGGCTGGAAGCCTCAAGGCATCAACTCGCGGTTTCCGGACCGCCGCCCGTCATCTCGGCGAGCAGGAACATCTTGGCGCTATTCCAATAACGCTGCACGGTCTTGGTGGCGATTGCCATGAGCTCGGCGATTTCCTGCTCGCCGAGGCCCGCGAAATAGCGGTACATCACTACCTCGTAGTGCCGTTGATCTTCCTTCTGTAGCTTGGCAAGGGCAATGTCCAAGGCCTCGTAGTCGACGTCGTCCTGGCCGCTTCCGATGGGCACGTCGATGTCGGCTACGTCCAGACGCTGGTGCTGCCCGCCGCGTTTTTCGGCGTTCTTGCGCCGCGAGTGATCGACCAATATCTGCCGCATCGCCAACGCGGCGGCGTTGAAGAAATGCCGGCGATTCGCACAGTCCACCGGCCCGTTGACCAGCCGCTGATAGGCCTCATGCACCAATGCCGTCGCCTGCAGCGTGTGGGTGGGGCTCTCCTGGCTCATGTAGAACTGGGCCTTGCGGCGGAGCTCGGCGTAGACGAGAGGGAACAGCGCATCCACGGCGTGCTTGTCTCCGTGTTGAACACGTTGGAGCAGCATGGTCACTTGTGAGGGATCGGTCATGGAAACTCCACCTCCGGTACTGGTCCGAGCTAACGTTACGTGGCATGGACGCCCAAACTCGCGAGCCAGCCTCTCGCCAGCCGCCTTTGACGTCCGCGGCATTGTAGCGGACTCCTGTCAGCAAAGGCAAAGTGCGGCGCCCACGTTCCGCGGGCGCCTCGTCCTGCGGCGCAGAAGTCGGTCAGGGTTTGCCCACGAGCGAAGTCGTGCCAAGCGTGGACATGCGGCGTTGTAACTCCGGCACGTCGCAGAGCACCACCAATCCGTCCTTCGTTCCCCATGCCAGGTAGCGGCCGCTCGTGTCGAAGTTGCTGTCGAGACCGGAAGCAATCGGCGATGGCGAGGCAATCGTCATCCAGGGTTGCCGGGTAGTGGCGTCGGCAAATCTCAATGCGTCCGTGCCGGGCATCGACTCGATAGAGGCCCGAAGAACCACATCTTTCCCATGAGGACTGATACAAAGGTAGTCCGGACCCTCCGCCATCGTACGAAGAATCTTCCCAGTGGGCACGTGCCGCCACTCTATTCGCTTCTCCCGGACACAGATGCAGGCCGTGGTCCCGGTGGGATCAAACATCATCCAACCGGGATCGCCCCTTGCTGTCTCTGAGCGAACTTCCCAGAGCTTTCGGCGGGCGATCGGATCGATCGCCATCACGCGGCGTACGCTGCCAGCCTTCAGACTGTCACCATCGACAAGGAAGCAACTTGCATCACTTGTGCATATGTCCGTATACACATTATGATCAAGTTCGTCGATTTCCATGATGGGCTTCAGAGGTTCCGGCCCCACCAATTCCCGTATACGTATCACGCGCGGATACTTCGTGGGCGGGTACGCTGAGAACGGGCCGACAGTCTCATCTTGAGTCTCTTTCCGCAGCAGAATGAACTTGCCGGACGGATGGAAGCCGATCATGTCGCAGAGCCCGGGCGGCAGTGGCCATTTCTTCACGCGCTTTCCAGTTTCCATGTCCCAGATGCCGACGTTCTGACCCGAAGAGAATGCCAATTGGCGGTTGTCCGCGCTGAACGCGAATGACGCGTTGTCCGCATAATTGCCGGGTGGCACATTCAACACGAACCGCTGGTGTCCGCTTGCCGTCTCCCAAACGCCGACCTGCCAGGTTTGCGACAGTCCGGCCACCAATGTCCCATCCGGGGAGAAATGAACTTTCTCAACCTGTCCGGAGAGCCCGCGTAAAGCCCGCATCCCGCGGCTCTCTTCCAGGTTCCAGACCGAAAAACTGGCCTTGTCGAAGAGCGCGTAGGCCGCGACGGCAAGTTTGTTGCCATCTGGCGAGAACGCCAGGCCCTCGGCCGAGCCACCACAGCCCAGATCCAGAAGATGCCGCCCGGACGCGATGTCCCAGAGCTTTGCGTTCCCACGCCCACACGAAGCCAGTGTCATGCCGTTGGGCGAAAAGGCCAGCGCATATACGTCGTACAGGCTTCCAACGCAGCGGGATTTGATCGCCTGCCTGCCGGCGTCGAAGATAGTGATGCCTCCGCCGCCGTAGCCGGCTGCCAGGAGCCACCCATCGACAGCAGAGGCGGCCCCTTCTTTGTAATGACGCAGACTGTTGTGGCCGAACGCAAGGGACAATGCCCGTGTGGGTTCTATGTTATGCAGCTTGGCGACTGGTCCGCCTGCCCCGACAGGCCAGACTGTCACATCTCCATCGTCGTCACTGCAGGCTGCAAGCGTTCCGTCGGGCGAGATGGCAATGGCTGTGGGGGTTGCTGTTACTGCGAACTGTTGCTGAATCAGGCCGCTGCGAGCATCCCATACGACCACTGCGACCGCTGACTCCCTAATATTTACCACTGCTGCGACGATAGATGTATCCGCCGACATGGCCAAGATCACAGCGTTACTCTCGGGCAGACGCCCCGGCACCGGCATGGTTGTTATAGGGATACCTCGTTCAAGATCCATCAACAGGAGGCGCTTGTCGGGTCCCGGCGACACCGTCAACTGGACTGGCGTAGCACCCCGGAATCCGACAGGTCCGCGGGACGTGACCGTCATCTTGCGAAAAGTGCCAGTCAAAACGCCGTACTCACGCGTGGGCTCTTGCTTCGGTTCCGTGTCCGCGCCGACGGATACTCCTCCCAGCAACAATCGACCGCCGTCCGCATCAAACGCGACGCTATTGCCGCCCACCTCGGTAGGCTTCCCAGATGCGTCAAAGCCGATGAGACACTCGCTCGCTTGGGCATTCGAGACGTCATCCACGCGAAGGGCCGCGATCGACTTTGCCATGTCCCATTGCCTGGCC
>JBIOJL010000139.1:0-13333 GCA_044450885.1 Tepidisphaerales bacterium | reverse complement strand
GTCGGCGCGGGGGCGGGGGGCGATGCGGCAGGAAGCTTACCTCTGGCAGCGGGCGTGGACGGATCCGGTTCGAGAATCCCTGAACGAAGCCAACGGCGTGTTTCCGGCGGTGTGCGTACTGGCCGCGGAGATTGGCTGGGATCGTGGGCAGCCGAAGGTGGCCCGGGCGGGCGTGGACTACGCTGCGATCCGTCGCGCGGGCATGGGCATCGGCGTGGCGTTGCGCGTGAGGGTGTACTCAGGGCCATTCGAGGCCGAGACACCGGGTACGCGATGCGTGATCGAAACGGCCGAGTCCATTGTCCGCGAGGCCGCTGCCGCGGAGATCAGGCTCACGGAACTGCAGATCGACTTCGACTGTCCCTCCTCGAAGCTCCAAGGGTATCGGCTGTGGCTGGAGGCGATCCGGCGGCGGATCAGCCCGGTGCCCGTCACCATTACGGTGTTGCCGACCTGGCTGGGCAGTCCGGCGTTCCCGGCGCTGGCGCGGGCCTCCGACGGCTTTGTGCTGCAGGTGCATTCGCTGGCCCGGCCGGCGGGGGTCGATGCGGAACTATCGCTCTGCGAGGCGAGATCGGCTTGCCAAGCCGTGGAGACGGCGGGGCGCATGGGCGTGCCGTTCCGGGTGGCGCTACCCACCTATGCCTATCTGGTGGCGTTCGATGCCGGGGGTCGTTTTATCGGACTATCGGCAGAAGGACCGGCCGGGTCCTGGCCGCCCGATGCGCGGACGCGCCGGGTCGGAGCGGATGCGGCGACAATGGCGGGTTTGGTGCAAGACTGGCTCGCGGACCGGCCGATAAACCTCAAAGGCATCATCTGGTATCGCCTGCCGGTCAGTTCCGACACCATGAACTGGCGCTGGGCCACGCTGAAGTCGGTGATGGCCGGGCGGGCGCCCCGGCCGGAACTGCGTGTTCGCCTGGAGAAAGAGGAACCAGGGCTCTATGGCGTCGAGCTGGTGAACGCGGGAGACGAGGATGCGCCGCTCCGGGCGGAGGCCCGGCTGCGCTGGGACGATGCCGAACTGGTCGCCGCCGATGGGCTGGAAGGATTCGAGACGGTCCGCGCAGACCATGGCATCGCCTTCCGGCCGGATCGGGCGGCGCCCCTGCAGTATCTGGCCCCGGGCGAACACCGGGCGATCGGATGGTTGCGCCTCAATCGGGACAAGGAGGTCCAGGCATATGTGTCAGATGCAACCGACGCAAACGACAAATGAACGGACAGAGTGCTCGGGGTCGAGCCTGACCATTTTTTCGGGCACGGGGAATGTGTCGGAGTACCGACACCATGGGCGAGACGCCCATGCCACGGGATTCTGGCGTCCGCAGGCGTTTCCCGGAATCATGGGCACGCTCTTGCGGTCGGCGCCGACCGGGCCGGTCGCGCGCTTTGCATGGGTCATTGTCGTGGCCACACTCCTGGGTGGTGCCAGGGCGGGGTTCGCCTGCGGCCCGTTCTTCCCCAACCATTTGTTGTTCGGAGGCGACGCCGCGGTGCTGGATGCACCGCGGGCCGAGTTCTACTTCGAGATCCACCGGTTGCTTCCGTCGGCTGGCACTCCGTTCAAGACCGTGCCGCAGGCCGCCGGCCAGGATGTTTATGCGCAGACGGCCGCAAAAGACGAGGCGGAACTGGCCGCGGCGCTTGGGGAGATGGGGGTGCCGGCGCAGACGGTTCGCGCGCGAGTCGAGGACTACACCCGGGTGCGGGCGCGCCTGGCGGAGCATGGCCGGACAAGCGAGTCCGCCGCGCGCTGGGCCACAAACGCAGCCGACACGCAAGCGGCGGGGCAAGGCGTGCTGGCGGATGTGCGCGTTCCCTCCGGGCTGCCGCCCGAGTTTGACGACTACTTCCGCGGCGCCCTCGCCTACCATCGCGGCCAGATGGAGGAGGCCCGCGCCGCCTGGCAGCAATTGCTGGCCCGGCCGGCGAAAGATCGCCGCTATCGCTCCACCTGGGCGGCGTTCATGATCGGCCGCAGCTACGTGGATGCGGATCCCGCCAAGGCGGTGACGTGGCTGACCAAAACGCGCGAACTGGCGCAGCAGGGATACGCCGACAGCACCGGCCTGGCGGCCGCCAGCCTGGGATGGGAAGGCCGGGCGGAACTGCGCCAGCAGCACCTGGGCCGTGCCATCGAACTGTACATGAGTCACTACGCCAGCGGCGACGGCTGGGCCATCACCTCGCTCCAGTACGTCGGCGATGCGGCAATGAAGTCGCAGCCCGCGGAACTCAAGCAGTTGGCCGCCGATCCGCTGGCGCGAAAAGTGCTGACGGCCTACATCGTCGCCAAGGGCGGCCCGTACCACCCAACGCCGAATCTGCAACAGGCAACCGCCTGGCTGCAGGCCATCGAGGCGGCCGGGGCTACGGCAGTTGAGAACGCCGATCGGCTGGCCTGGGCCGCCTATCAATGTGGCCAGATGCAGTTGGCGGCGCGGTGGGCGGAGCGTGCCCCGGCCGACGCGCCGCTGGCGTTGTGGGTGCGCGGCAAACTCCTCCTGCGAGCCGGCAAACTCGATCAGGCCGCGGCCCTCTTCGCCAAAGCCGTGCGGGCCTTCGGACAGGACCCGACCGAACTGTGGGATTCCGGCCCTGACCGGCCGGCCGAGCTCAAAGCACAAGATCAGGCGGCCGGGGAGTTGGCCGTCCTGCAGCTTTCGCGCAGGCAATTTGTCGAGTCGCTGGACCTGTTCCTCCGCAGCGGCTGGTGGCAGGATGCCGCCTATGTCGCGGAGCGGGTGCTCACGGCCGACGAACTGAAGGGGTATGTGGATCGATCCTGGCCACATGCGGGCCCTCCGGTGCCCGCAGTAGTCGATAGGGTGCTGTCCATTCCAGACCGCGATGCCGCGAAGGCATCGGCCGCCACGAGCATCCGTCATCTGCTGGCGAGGCGGCTGACGCGACTGGGGCGCTGGCGCGAGGCCAGGGCGTATTTTCCCGCAGCGCTCCAAGTGCAGCTCGATGTCTACGTCTCTGCCATCCGCGCTGGCAGCGACAGCAAGCGGTCCGCATCCGATCGCGCGGCATCGCTGTTCGAAGCCGCCCGGATCGCCAGAAAACAGGGGATGGAACTTCTGGGCATGGAACTCGGCCCGGACGGCGCCATCCATGCCGGCGAGTATCCGGAAGACACCGAGCAACGCGAAGGCGATGGGAAGGCGACCGTGGTGAGGCCAACGCGAGAGGAACTGGATCGGTTTGCCGCCAGCGCCGCCAAGCCCGACATGCGCTTTCACTACCGCTACATCGCGGCCGATCATGCCTGGGCGGCCGCCGAGCTTCTCCCCGACAATACGGACAACAAGGCCGCCATTCTCTGTGAGGCTGGGGGATGGCTGAAGAACCGCGACCCCAAGGCCGCCCAGCGGTTTTATGCGGCGTTGGTCAAACACTGCGGCAACACCGCGCTGGGCCGCCAGGCGGCGGATTTGCACTGGTTCCCAAAATAACGGGGCGCGGCGATTGTGACAGTGGGTGTGCCCGCAAATTCCGGCAAACGACTTCTGTAGCCGCGATCGTTGAACCTCGGCTGCCTCCGAGCGGCACCCTACAATCCGCGATAGCTTTCCTTGCGGTCGGCGATAATCGTGATGGTTACCACGCGACGGGCATCGTCAATGGCGTAGACAATTCGGTAGTTGCCCACTGCAACGCGATAGAGGTTGAGTTGCCCCTGTAGCTTCTTGACCCCGCTGGGGCGGGGGTTTCGGGCCAGGCTCTGCGCCTTGGCAATGACGCGGGGTTGAACGTCGCGGGGCAACTTGCCCAGCGCGTGATCGGCGGCGGGGCGCAAAACCACATGATAGTCCACGATCAAAGCCCCAGGCGTTTTCGGACCTCGGACAAAGGGATGCTCCGCTGCGGAGAAGCCAGGCGACGCTTGGATTCGGCGATGTCGCCGAGATCCTGCTCGGTCAGTTCCCCGGCACGACGCTGAAGGCGTTTGAAGTCCTTCTTGGGAAGAAGAACGTATTCGCTCCGGCCAAGTTTTACGGTCTGTACCGTCATGATCCACTCGTCCTTTCCGTAGCCCAGCGGTATCATAGCCGATGGTCAGGTCGCACACACGCCTTCGGAACCTCCTGCACGCCGTCGTTCACGTACGTCTCTGGATTTACCGGCAAGTTTTCCACGGGCGGGTGCCGATAATAAGTTCAATGCCGGGGATGGACCACGGACAACGACGGCAGCGCCGGGCTCCCGTGATCTGCCCTTCTCGGATGTTTGTTCTTGGTTGTTTGTTCTTTGTGGCTCGGCAATGACGCCGGTCTCAAATCACAAAGAACCAATAACGAATAACAAAGAACCAGTTGGTTATGGACACGCCTCATACCGACAAATCCTCAGCAGCCACGCCCGGCGGCGGCTGGACCATCATGTTCCTCTGCGCCGGCATCGCCGTCATCGCGGCCTGCATCCTCATTCCCGAGGCCGACGAGAACCAGCGGCTGCTGTGGCAGGCGGAGCGGCTGCGTCTCGACCTCGAGCACGTGCAGAAGGAAGTGGCGACGAACGAGGAGTTCGTAAAGCGCGTTGCCGAAGACCCCATCCTTCAGGAGAGACTGGCGCAACGGCAGCTCAAATACGTCCGCCAGGGAACCGGCGTGCTCGACCTTGGCCAGAAGGATGAGCTGGGCTCGCACTCGCCGTTCCCCCTGGTGTCCGTCCCTCCGGCCCCGGCGCTGGAGCCGACAAGAACTGTAGGCGGCAAGTTCGCATCCCTCTGCCGCGACTCCCGGAGCCGGCTGTATCTGATGGGTGGGGCGCTGATGCTGATTGCGCTGGGGCTGGTGTTGGGGGCGGGGCTCGACAGGAACTGATACCGAGTGATTAGCCTTTGACGAGCGTGATGGTTCCGGGGTAGACCCTGCTGCCGTTGACGAATTTCATGGAGATGGTGATCTTGGTGCCGGCGGCGTTCAGCGTGCCGGTGCCGGTGCCGTTGATGACGCCGCCCACGTGGCTGCCTTTGGCGGTGATGGTGAAGGTCCGGTTGGCCTTCATGACGCCGCTGACGGCCACCGTGGAGCCGGCGGCGATGAGCGTGCCGGTGAAGCTGCCGTTGGCGTTCTGCCTGGTGATAGTCAGAACCGTGGACTTGAAGTGGCCGATGGTGGGGATTGAAACCGAGCCCAAGTAGCGCGCCGCGAACTTCGGAAGGGCCGCCGCGGCCATGGTCACGACCGGGGCCAGTGCCGGCGCCGCGCCGGCCGGCGAAGGTGCGGCGGCGACCGTGGCGGAAAGCAAGACCCGGGGTTCGAGGTCGTCGAAGAGACTACTGAACATGATCTGCTCCTGTTAAAGGTTGTCTCCAACGTCATGCAACGCGGGCCACGCGACTGCAATTCCCGTGCCCGGGCGATGCAGGGCCGCCGCGGCGTGAGCGGCGGATTGCTTCGGCGCGATGGCGTCAGTCTGGCTCATCGCGTGAGCCCGATTGTCACCGTCTGGATATCCGTGTCCCCAATCGCCGGCAATCTTTGCAGGTGCCCGCACGATCCGGAAATGTGCCGTATACTCCCTGCAGCAGCCGGGATCAGGCCCCCTCGATGCAGCGGAGCCCAGACAGACTCGAGCACTCGCCGGGTTGATCATCAGTAGATCATATGACACCGATTAGTTATCAGCGCGCAGTCGCCGACCCCGGCGGGAGTTGGCGAGATGTCGGCGAGACTTCGCCGGAATGACGCCGCGTTCATGGAACCGCCGCCGGAAAACTTTGCAGAAATCCGGCGCGGCACCAGGCGTCTGTAGAGTGGGCACCGCGTTGCGCGAATCCCAGGGCCGTTCTGGAGGCATTATGTTCGGAGCTTTTTTCGAAGCATTGGAAAACCGGGTGTTTCTGTCGGCGGCCACCGGCGCCGCAAATCCACCCGAGGCGCTGCACCCCGCGGCGGTGGTCCGGGCCGCGGCCAAGGCCGACAAGACGCCGCCGACCGCGACCGCGGTGGCGGCTTCGGTCACGACGGCCGGTGGGACGGTCTACAGTTTCACCGTCACCTACTCGGATCCCTCGAAGGTCAAGCGATCGAGCGTGGGCGCCGGCGGCATCACCGTCACCGGGCCGAACGGCTACAAGGCGGTCGCGAAGTTCGTTTCGGCGACGCCGGCGGCCAACGCGACGTCGGTGAAAGCCACCTACTCGATCGTCCCGCCGACCGGCCACTGGACCAGTGCCGCCAACGGCACCTATACGATCACCCTCAATGCCAAACACGTTTCCGATGCGCTGGGCAACATCAACCCCACGGCCCGGACGATCAGCACCTTCGTCGTCAACATCGCCACGGTGAACCAGGCGCCGAGTTTCACCAAGGGCGCTGACCAGTCGGTGAACCAGGACGCCGGCGCGCAGACGGTGACCAACTGGGCCACCAACGTTTCCCCAGGTCCGGCCAATGAGTCGGGGCAGACGCTCACGTTCCTGGTCAGCACGGACAACAGCGCCCTGTTTGCGGCGGCGCCGGCGATCGGTCCCACCGGAACGCTGACGTACACGCCCGCCGCGGGCATGACCGGCGTGGCCCAAGTGACCGTCCGGTTGAAGGACAACGGCGGGACCGCCAACGGCGGCGTCGACACCTCGCCGGCGCAGACCTTCGCCATCCACGTCGTCAACGCCGGCGGTCCGGGCTTCACCAAGGGCCCGGACCAGGTTGTGAACGAGGATGCAGGCGCGCAGACGGCCGCCAACTGGGCGACGAACATCTCCGCGGGCACCGGCGGCGGAACGCCGGCCTTTTCGCTGACGACCGACAACAACGCCCTGTTCGCCGTCGCGCCCGCGATCGCGGCCGACGGAACGCTGTCGTACACGCCCGCGCCCGCCAGTTTCGGCGTGGCCCACGTGACGGTGCAACTCCAGGGCAGCGGCAGCGCGGCCGTCGCGGCCTTCACCATTACCGTGAACCCGGTCAACCACGCGCCCAGCTTTACCGGCGGTGCGTCACAGGTGGTCAACGAAGGCGCCGGATCACAGACGGTCAGCAACTGGGCCAAGAACATCTCCGCGGGCCCGGCGAATGAGTCGGGGCAGACGCTCACGTTCCTGGTGAGCACCGACAACAATTCACTGTTCGCCGTCGCGCCGGCAATCGGTCCCACGGGGACGCTGACGTACACGCCGGCGGCGTTCGCCAGCGGCGTGGCCCACGTGACCGTGCAACTGAAGGACAGCGGCGGCACCGCCAACGGCGGCGTGGACACCTCGGCCGCGCAGACTTTCACCATCACGGTCAACGCGGTGAACCAGGCACCCAGTTTCAGCAAAGGCGCGGACCAGTCCGTCGTAAAGGGCACCGGCGCGCAGACGGTGACCAATTGGGCCACCAACATCTCGGCCGGACCGGCCAACGAATCGGGCCAGACGGTCACTTTCCTGGTCAGCAGCGACAACAGCGCCCTGTTCTCCGCGGGTCCCTCCATCAGCCCCAACGGGACGTTGACTTACACTCCGGCCCCCGGCGCGTCCGGCGTCGCGCACGTCACGGTGCGGTTGAAGGACAACGGCGGCACGGCCAACGGCGGCGTTGACACGTCGGCCGCGCAGACCTTCACCATCAACGTCACGGTTCCGGTGCAGATTCCCAGTCTGCTGGGGACCTACAATGGCTCGCTGATCATTCCAGCCGTCGGCCACTACCGGTCGGCGGTTCTGAACATCACGCAACAGAGCGCCAACGGGTCGTACAGCGGAACGCTGGTGGGCGACAACGTGGTCAGCGTCAACGTCAGCGGCGTCGTTTCAGCCAACCGGACTTTCACGATGACCGTGGTTACGCCGCCCAACACCAACCACCCGGGCGGCCCGATCTATGGCACCGGCACGGGCACGATCGACTCCACGGGCGCGCAGATACACGTCGACCTGACTTTCAGCGCCTATGGAACAACTTTCCCCGGAACGGTCGATGTGACCAAGGCGTGAGCGGGCGGCGACGGCCGCATGCGGCGGCGGTTCGTTGTTCGGAGTTCACGCTTCAGCGTGTCTGATGGGCGTATTTGGGCAAGACACGCTGAAGCGTGAACTCCGAACGCGCCACGCGGACGGCCACAAGCGATTTCCCGGCGGCCGCACGGCCTGATTCACTTGGCCAGCGTCGCCACCAGTCGCCAGGCGAGGTGCGGGGAGAGAGCACGTCGTCGGCCGCAGTTGAACTCGTCCACCAGTTGCTCGAACTTCCCGGAATACGGCAGCCGGTCGCGGCGGCCCATCTCGTCGCCGAGATGCTCGATCCACCATCGCCGTTCTTCTCCACTTATCTCCGGCGGCCGCGAGCGGGCCTCGCCGAGTTTCGGCAATTTCCCTGCCTTGCGCACCGTCAGCAGCGTCCGCCAGACATCCTCGCGCGTGGGCTTCTCGTGCTTGTGAGCGGCGCACACCGCGCCGTAGAGGCGCTCGAAATCGGGCGTGTACGGCAGGTCGTCGGCGGTCCGGCCGATGCCCACATACGTGCTCACCAGCAGTTCACGGTCGACCTTCACCTGCGGCTTGATCCCAGGGAACAGCGCCCCGGACGGCACGGGATCTTCGATGGCCGGCGCAGTCGCGTGCGTGGATTGGGCGGCCATCTCCAGCACGCGGTCGACGATCAGCAGCACATGTCCGCCAGGGTCGCGGATGGCCGCCCGATAGCCCCGTGAGCCCGCCGCCGGCGGCGAGGTGAAGGCGATTCCCAACTGCTCGCGCCGGGCGTAGAGACCGCGGACGTCGTCCACGAGATAGTAAACCGCCTCGGCCGGCAGATCGGGGTCGCAGTGTACGATCAGTTCGGTCTGGCCGTCCGGCATCCGCAGGCTGGCCAGCCGCGAGTCCTCGCGCAGCAGTTCCAGCCCCAGCGCCTCGCAATAGAACTTCACCGCGGCCTTGAGGGCCGGCACCCGCAACACAACCCGGTCGACGCGGCGGAACATGGGTGCGGAATCTACCACAGCGCGGCTTCGCCGCAACCAAAGGGATTGAGGCACGAAGGCACGCAGGCACGAAGTGGAAGAAGAACTGGCGCAGGCAAGAGGTGGCAGAAATCTTCTCACGCTACGAAGAATTCGACGGATTGTGGCATGGGTCGCCAAATCAGCGAAGGCACGGCAATGATACGTGGTATCGGTGGTATAAGAAGGAGAGGACAATCATGGAGACTGAACTCAACCGGCGTTCGTTCATCAAGGCGTCTCTGGCGACAACGGCGGCGTTGGCCGTGCTTCCGGGGCAAGGGGCCGGTGCGGCCGAGGCGGCGCCGGCGAAAGCGCCCGCGGCCCAGCCGGCGGGCGGCCTGCCCCACGGGAAGATCGGCAAGCTCAGCATCAGCCGCATCCTGCTCGGCGGCAACCTGCTGACGCACTATACGCACAGCCGCGACCTCAAGTACGTCTACAAACTGGCGGCCCACTACAACACGCCGGAGAAGATCATCGAGACGCTGGCCGTCGCCGAGCAGAACGGCATCAACACGCTGGTCATCCACACGGTGCCGCAGGCGCTGGGCATTCTCGCCAAACACCGCAAACAGGGCGGCAAGATGCAGTGGATCATCTGCACCACGGCGCTGACCGAGCCGGGCATGAAAGCCTACAACGACTCCATCAAGGAACTGGTCGACATGGGCGTCGATGCCATGTACGTCTGGGGCGTGCATTCCGACACGCTGGTCAGCGACAACAAGGTTGATCTGATCGCCAAGGCTGTCGAGTTGATCCAGGCGCAGAAGATCCCGGCCGGCATCGGCGGGCATCAGCTCAACGTCGTCGTCGAGTGCGAGAAGCGAAAAATCCCGGCCGACTTCTACATCAAGACATTCCACCACGACCGCTATCCGACGGCCAAGCTCAACTACGATTCGAGCTGGTGCCAGAACTCGGCGGAGGTGATCGAGGTGATGAAGACGGTGGAGAAGCCGTGGTTTGCTTTCAAGGTGATGGCCGCCGGCGCCATCCCGCCGGACAACGCCTTCCGCTACGCCTTCGAAAACGGCGCCGACCACGTGCTGGCCGGGATGTTCGACTTCGAGATCGCCGAGGATGTGGGAATCGCCAGCAAGATACTGGCCGACGTGAAGCGGACGCGGCCGTGGCGAAGCTGAACACCCCGTGAGAAAATGGCTCTTCTGCATTCTCTCGGCCCTGTCGCTGCTGCTGTGCATGACAACGGTGGCCCTGTGGTTTCTGAGCCGCACTGAATATGCCATCCAGACGCTTACCCACGCTTCGGGAAAGACCTGGCTCGAGGCTGCCAACATCGACGGCAGGCTGTATCTCCTGTATTTGAAGGGTTTCGAGATCACCGATAGCGGCAAAGCGGCCAACGATCGGTTCACCATAAGGCTGGCATATGGGGACGGGTATTACCTGAGCCATTCCGAGGCGGCGCCGTTCTGGAATGTTCAAATGGCGGGAGCATTCGATGGCGGAACATTCGTTGGCGGACCTGATGACCTTCCTGGCTATCGAGTGAAACGCCAGTGCGTGTCTTTTGACAGCGGATGGATACGAGGCCGGATGCCCCCGTCAGGCTTCAGCCCGACGGCCTTTCCTCCCGAGGACTGCTGGCCGACGTTTGATGCAATTGCGATTCCGCACGGGCTCCTAGTGCTCCTGTTTGCGGCAGTTCCGGTTTGGTGGCTCTGGCGTTTCCTGGGGCGTTGGTCGGGCAATCGTCGCAAGCCAGGCTTCTGCCCTGTCTGTGGCTACGATCTCCGCGCCACCGCCGCCCGCTGCCCCAAGTGCGGCACGCCGGTACCGGGGGGGCATGTGGTGAAGATCGGGCCATGAATGAAAGCAGCCCATGCCTCCCGATATGCGCATCCACCAGGATCTTCATGCTGTCGCGACCAGTTCGTCGTTCCGGACCATCGCGGCCGCGTACGCGAGCGCCGCCCGCACATGCTCGCTTCGGAGTCCCTCGTAATTGGCCAGCAAGTCACTCTCATCTGCCCCCTGAGCGAGCCTTTCCAAGATGTACTCCACCGTAATCCGCGTCCCCTTGAACACGGGATTGCCCATCATCACGTTGGGATTACGTTCGATGTGCAGCGTCCAGTCCATCGCAACCTCTCATTTCTGGCGAAAATCACGCGCCGCAGTCGCGCGCCTCACCCCCATCATTCTACTCCACAACCATACCCCCGCCAATTCGCCGTTCCCGCGTCCCTCGCCATAGGCAGGGCAATCGATGTACGGGCATCGCGAGATTTGGATGGCCTCGGGGGGACAAGAATGTCCCGACAGACAGGAATGTCTGTCCTACTGGGCCATCCAATGACAGGCAAGAATGCCTGTCCCACCGAATTCTGGCTGCCCGCGATTGCCCTGTCGGCATAGGGTGCTCGTGCTGGCATTGAAACATCACTTCTTCCCCCGAATCGCCTCCGCCCGCTTGAGCATCGCGGCGGCTTCGGTTGGCCGCTTGGTCGCCTTGAGTAGCTCGGCGTAGTTTTCCAGGGTCGTGGCCACACTGGGATGATTCGGGCCAAGCGTCTTCTCCTTGATGGCCAGCGCCCGCTTGTGCAGCGGCTCGGCGAGGTCGTACTTGGCTTGCGCCTGATAGAGCATGGCGAGGTTGTTCAGGGCGGTGGCGACGCTGCGATGCTCCGGGCCGAGGGCTTTTTCGGTGAGGGTCAGGGCACGTTTGTAGAGCGGCTCAGCCAGGTCGTATTTCTTCTGGGCCTTGTAGTTCACGGCGAGGTTGTTGAGGCGCGGGGCCAGATCGGGGCTTTCGGGGCCGAGGGCTTTTTCGGAGATTGTCAGGGCGCGTTTGTAGAAGGGCTCGGCATCGGCGTATTTGCCCTGGGCCTGATAGAGATCGCCCAGGTTGCCCAGGCTGATGGCGACGTTGGGGTGTTCGGGGCCGAGGGATGTTTCGGTGATGGCCAGCACCCGTTTGTAGAGCGGCTCGGCCAAGGTCGGTTTGTCCTGCACGACGTAGAGCGAGGCGAGGTTGTCGGCATGGACGGCGACGGCCGGGCTGTCGGGGCCGAAGGCTTTCTCGGTGATGGCCAGGGCACGTTTGTAGAGGGACTCGGCGAGGTCGTACTTGTCCTGCGCCCGGTAGAGCTCGGCGAGATTGGCCAGCGTGGTGGCCAGATTGGCGTGTTCCGGGCCCAGGGCCTTTTCCTTGATGGCCAGGGCACGTTTGTAGAGCGGCTCGGCAAGGGTGAACTTGCCCTGCACGCGATAGAGGTCGGCCAGATTGTTGAGGGTGACGGCGACCTCGGCATGCTCGGCGCCAAGGGCCTTCTCGCGGATGGCGAGGGCCCGTTTGTAGAGCGGCTCGGCCTGGTCGAACTTGCTCTGGGTGTCGTAGAGTGAAGCGAGGTTGTTGAGGCTGGTGCCGAGACGGGCGTCGGCCGGGCCGAAGGCTTCGGCCTGTTTGAGGGCCGACGCAAGCTGCTTCTCGGCCTCGGCGTATTTGCCGGCGCGCAGGGCGTCGAGGCCGGCCTGGTTGGCGGTGTCCCAGGTGGACGGCGGCGCGGCCGCGAGACAGAGGAAAGCGGCGAGGGTGAGCAACGCGCACGGGTTCGGAGTTTTCATGCGGGTCTCCTTGGGGTTACACGGTCGGCTTGATGTCCGTGGCCTTACGGCCACGGCTACCAAAGGTCACGGCCCTTGGGGCCTGAGACGTTGATCTTGTCGGGTCCATTCATCACGAGTCCTCATCGGGCCTCGCCGAATCACTTGGCCGGGAGCACCGGATGCACGACAGAATCGGCGGGGTCGCTTCGAATGGCTTCGGAGGGGCAGGAATGCCCCTCGCGCAGCCATTCGATGACAGACAAGAATGTCTGTCCTACTACCGGCCATTCGGTGACAGACAAGAATGTCTGTCCCACCGGCAGCCGGGACACCGCCGAAAGTATCATGGACCCGGCAGCACCTGCACGGCGTCGGCGACGACGTGGCCTTTGGTGTCCTTGTTGGAGATAATCAGTGCGCCCGGTTTGGCGGCGTCGAAGCGGAAGGTGCCGAGGGAGATGAAACCGCCGGCCAGGTCGGGGGCTTTCTTTTCGTTGATGCGCAGCGTCTTTTCGCCGTCGGCGGTGATAATGGTGACGGGGATGCTGTCGGAGCGGCTGTCGCCGGCGCGGTAGCTGAAGCGGACTTCGTACTGGCCGGTCTGCGGGACGGTGAACTCGTAGCGGGCGGACTTGTCACCCTTGCCGGCGTTGTCGTCGTGGATGTAGCCGGCGCCGATGTAGCCGGGGGTGAAGGTGCTCTGTTTCCACTGCCCGGTCAGCTTGGCTTTGGAGTCGTCGATGATGATGCCGGGGAGGGTCTTGGGATCGGTGCCGGGGCCGCCGCTGCCTGCGCCGTCGCGGTGCGGCGG
>JBIOJL010000138.1:0-13364 GCA_044450885.1 Tepidisphaerales bacterium | reverse complement strand
TGGCCGCTCATCCGACCGTGTGGCAGATCAACGGCACGCCCAAGGACGACAGCATTGCCGTGGCCGTGTCGGCCACGGACGCGACCCAGGCGACCTTCACGCTCAACGGCAAACTCATCGCGAGCAGGTCGTTCAAGAGCATTTCCGCGATCCGCATCAACGCCGGTGCCGGCAACGACACCGTCACCGTCGGCTTCGGCGTCGACCATGCCAACATTCCCGTGACCATTCTGGGCGGGCCGGGCAACGACAGCATCTCCGGGGGCGCCGAACCCGACTACATCATCGCGGGCGACGGCAACGACACGATCGACGGCGGCCCCGGCAACGACACGATCTTCGGCGGAGCGGGCAAAGACCTGCTCCAAGGCGGCGACGGCAACGACTACATCAATGGGGGTTCCGGAAACTCTACGCTTGTCGGCGGTCTGGGCAACGACTCGCTTTTCGGCGGAACCGGCCATGACATGCTTTCCGGCGGGCCGGGCAACGATACGCTCAGAGGCGGCGCCGGCAACGACACGCTCAAAGGCGGCGAGGGCAGCAATGCCCTCATCGGGGGCGGCGGCAAGAACACGCTCTACAGACACCGGGGCGACCGCTACACCGCCAACAAGGCCACCATCTTCCGCAACGATTTTCTGACCAATCCGCTGACGCCCGTCGTCGACGTGGCCGCACTCAAGCAGAAATTCATCGACCAGGCCGTCGCCCGCTACCAGTATCTCTTCGGCCAGGAAGCCTTCCTCTGGTGGCGGTATCCGGTCATGGCGTACGGCAAGTTCGGCGTCGACGGCGCGGCCATGGCGAACAGCGCTGCCGGCGGCGGCACCGGTGCTACTCCCGCGCCCGACCACTCCAACACCAACACCCAGGTCAACGGCGTCGACGAGGCCGACATCGTCAAGACCGACGGCAACTACATCTACCTCGTCCAGAACGGCGAACTCGACATCGTCAATGCCTGGCCGGCCGACCAGTCGCACATCGTCTCCCGCACCAGCCTCGACGGCTGGGGCACCGACCTCTATCTCGACGGTTCCCATCTCACCACCATCACCACCAAGTGGATCTACGACGACAACAGCGGCTGGAACCCCGGCGACGGCTGGCCGCTCACCGGCGCGCCCACCAGCGCCGACATGGCCAACATTGCCTCGGGCCAGCCCATCGGCGGGATGATGTGGTGGCGTCCGAGCAAGCCGGAGGTCGTGGTGACGGTTTACGATGTCACCGATCCGACCACGCCCTCGGTGGTTTCCACGACCACGTTGGATGGCAACCTGAGCAGTTCGCGCGACATCAACGGCAAGGTCTTCGTGGTGCTCAATCAGGACATCAACCTGCCGTCGCCGCTGATCGTGCAGGTTCCCGCCGACACCAGCGGCGGAACGGCTGGCGGCACCACCAGCGGCGGCACGACCGGCAACAGCGGCGCCGGTTCCGCCGGCGGCGGTTCCGGCAGCGCCACGACCGGCACGACCGGGACCGATCCGGCCGGCAATACCCAGTACGTCTATGAGTCCGAGGCCGCGTACCGCGCGCGGCTGGAAGCCATGGACATCAGCACGCTCCTGCCCGGCTATACGGTCGCGATCGGCGGCACCACGACCACGGGCTCGCTGGTCGACACGAGCAAGTTCTACGCCCAGCAGACGGTCAGCGATGCCTACGGCATGTTCTCCGTGGTCACCATCGACGCCAACAACGCCACGCCGCAGCCGGTCGACAAGACCTCGCTGCTCGGCGCCAGCGGCGACATCTTCATGTCGCAGACCGCCCTCTACGTCACCTCCACCACGTACAACGACGCCATGGGCATGTGGAGCGGCGATCTCTACACGGACATCTACAAGTTCGCCGTCACCGATTCCGGCGTGAACTTCGAGGCCGCCGGGCAGGTGCCCGGCTCGACGCTGAATTCCTACTCGATGGATGAGAACAACGGCTACTTCCACATCGCCACCACCACCGACAACAGCGACACCAGCTCCAACAACATCTACGTCATGCAGGAGCAGGGGAGCTCGCTCGCAGTCACCGGCAAGATCGAAGGGCTGGCCCTGTCCGAGCGCATCTACGCGGCGCGCTTCGTGGGCGACCACGGGTATTTGGTCACCTACCACCAGGTGGACCCGCTCTTCACCATCGACCTGACCGACCCGGCCAATCCGTTCGTGGCCGGCCAGCTCGACATGCCCGGCTATTCGTCGTACCTCCAGCCCATCAGCGACACGCTGATCTTCGGCATCGGCCGCGACGTCAACCCAGCCACCAACGAACCCGATGGTCTGAAGGTTTCGCTGTTCGACGTCACCGATTTCACCAATCCCAAGCTGGTGGACACGTTCAAATTCGTGTCCGATACGCCGGCCTCGGAAAACGACTGGTGGTACAACTGGACCAGTTCCCCGGCCGAATGGGATCCGCACGCCATCAGCTATTTCCCCGCGCAGCAGATCCTGGCGGTGCCGGTGCTGGACTGGGGCTGGTGGAACAACGACGCCAAGCTCGAACTGCTGAAGGTCGACTCGACCGGATTCACGGAAGTCGGGCAGATTCACCACGACGGGCAGGTTCTCCGCAGCCTGCGCATCGACAACTACGTGTACTCGATCGGCACCGATGCGATCAAGGTGGTCTCGCTGAGCGATCCGTCAACGGATGTGGCCGACGTGCCGCTGGCGGCGCCTGTGCCGACGCCCGTGCCCGACCCGACCCCGGTGCCCGACCCGGCTCCCGTCGTCTCGCCGCCGACCGGGGCGTAGACGGCCGAGAAGCAACGGGCGCGGTTTCGGCCCCGGCAGGGGCCGCAGGGCTGTAGCCACGGGTGGAGCGACGCCCCGTGGGCGTCGCGAAACCCGTGGAAGACGGTCCCGCGATTTCGCTCTTCGCCCCGGCGGGGCGAAGGAAGTTTTCGGATTGATCCGTCGCACGTTGAGCCATTTCCGCCGCCCCTCCGTGGTGAACCTGTCAAGTCAACACTTTCCGACGGGTTGCGCTCCGCCCGCCCTGCGGCGGGCTGCGCTTCACCCGTGGCTACAGACCAGCGGCCCCTCCTGGGGCCGAAACCGTGCCCGCGACAACCCTTGTGCGGCCGGCCTGGCGGGCCGGCAATTGCGGATTGACCTTTCCTCCAAAACAGGCTACAAAATGATCCCGCCGTAGGGTTCGTTGTGGGAGGATCGTCATGGGACAAGACCAGCAAATGCCGCCGGATTCGGTTCAACCGTCACCGTGTCGTCCGGTGCCGCTGAACCATGTTTCGCCGCCTCCGCCAGTGGCGAAGCGCACGAGCTCCGGTGCGTTGCAGATGCTGGCGGTCGTTATTGTTGTGATCGGCGCCTTTGTCATCGTCGGAGTCGTGATCCCGGCGATGACTGCAGTTCGCGGCCGAGCTAGTCGCATGAAGTGTCCCTCCAACCTCCGCCAGATCGGCCAGGCTCTGCAACTCTACGCGAATGACAACAAGGGTTTTCCGCGAACCTACTACGACCCCACCCTCCTCGGTTCATTCAAAGCCGATTTCACCGGTGGAGCCAAGGCCAGCCCGAGCACCAATCCGTTTCTCCCCCAGCCATTCGGCAGTGTCGGCGCCAACAACACGCTGGCCGCCATGTTTCTCCTGGTCCGCACCACCGGCCTCAACCAGGAGGTCTTTATCTGCCCGCAGGCCGGGCACGAGAAGGACACCTTCACGAACACCGCCGGCACGAAGCTCACCAGCAAGGACGTCTCCAACTTCACGTCCGCGGTCAACATCTCGTACTCCTTTGCCAATCCTTATCCAACCAGCCAGGGCGTTGGCGCCGGCGGCAGAAGCCCCATCAATCTCGGCTACAAGTGGTCGCCCAAGGTGACGGCCGACTTCGCCATCGCCGCCGACCGCAATGACGGCTTCACCGGCAAGACCCTGGTCAACAACCCCAACTCCGGTAGTGCCCAGAGCGATCAGCGCCAGCTCAACAGCCGCAACCACCAACAGGACGGCCAGAACGTTCTGTTCAACGACGGCCACGTGGACTGGTCCCAGAGCGCCTGGGTCGGCGCCAACAAGGACAACATCTACACCGCCGCCAAGACCGCACCCGTCGGCAACAGGGTTGCGCAGTCTGCTTCCAACACCCGCAAGGATCCCGACAAGGACGGCCAGGAGGTGACGTTCAACGATGGCCGAGTCGAAATGCCCACCACCATGTGGACTGGCGCGAACAAGGACAATATCTACGTTGGCCCGGGCTTCACGCGGGGTCCGACCACCACACCCTACGCGCACAGCCTGCGGCACGACCGGCTGGACCCAGCGACCGAGCTGGACACGATTCTGTTGCCAATCGACGAGTTCCGGCAACTGTCGCCGGCCGCCAGCCTCGACACGACCACCGCCGATCCCCAGATCGATCTCGACACCGTGCTCATTCCAAAGTTCTGATAGCCAATGCGTACATCTACATTTGAAAGGACACCATGACACAAAACAACCAGCCGTCGCAGAACCCCGTTCCGCCGACTCCGGCCGCGCCCGTGTCGCCGCCGCCGTATCCGCCGCAGCAGGGCTATCCGCCGCCGGGATATCCGCCGCAGGCGCCGCCGGGCTATCCCCAGCAGTATTACTATCCTCCGCCGCCCTCTTCCGGCAAGAACATCGGCCTGATCCTCGGCATTGTGGCGGTGGCGGTCGTCGTGGTCGGCGGCGGGTGCCTCATCTCCATCCTTCTGCCCGCCCTCAACGCGGCCAAGGAACGCGCCAACCGCGTGAAGTGCGCCAGCAACCTCCGCCAGATCGGCCAGGCGCTGCAACTTTACGCCAACGACAACAAGGTGTTTCCGCGAACCTACTACGATCCCAGCCAGGCCGCTTCGTTCAAGCCCGACTTCACGGGCGGCGCCAAAACCAGCCCGTCCTCCAACCCGTTCTCGCCCGCGGCCAACAGCAGCGTCGGGACGAACAACGCGCTGGCCGCGATGTTCCTGCTGGTCCGCTGGACCGACCTGAACCAGGAGGTCTTCGTCTGCCCCAGTTCCAACCAGGAGAAAGACACGTTCACCACGGCCAGCGGCACGATGCTGACCAGCAAGGACGTCTCCAACTTCACATCGGCCAACAATGTGTCCTATTCCTTCGCCAACATGTATCCGACCGGCAAGCGCGACCGCGGCGAGGTCATCATCCCGTCCGGATACATGTGGTCGCCCAACGTGACCGCCGACTTTGCCGTCGCCGCCGACCGCAACGATGGTTTCACCACTGCCAACGCCGCGGCCGTCGCGGTTCTGACGAGCAGCGGCGCCCAGGCCCAGCAGCGCCAGGCCAACAGCCGCAACCACGAGCAGGATGGCCAGAACATCCTCTTCAACGACGGTCACGTGGACTGGTCGCAGAGCATGTGGGTCGGGGCCAACAAGGACGGCATCTACACGGCCGCGAAGACCGTCACCGTCGAACAGCGGGGTCTGTTCGGCCGGTCCGGCGTCGCCGGCCAGGTCAACCCCGCCGCCAGCAAGGACACCACCACCACGGATCCGCAGATTGATCTGGACACGATCCTGATTCCCAAGTTCTGAACATTCCACGAAAGGACAACATGACTCGCGACAACCTCCCGCAACGTCAGCCGCTTTCGTCGGCGTACGCCCCCGGCATCGCCAGAGTTCTCAAACTCCTGCCGATTCTGGCCGTTTTCGTCGCCATGGGATTCGGTTCCACCGTGCTGGTCGCCGCCGTCGTGGCGGCCAGAGAACGCGACAACCGCGTCAAGTGCGCCCGCAATCTGCGCCAGATCGGCCAGGCGCTGCAACTGTATGCCAACGACAACAAGTGTTATCCCCGCACCTATTACGATCCGAAGAAGGTCGGCTCCTTCGAGCCCGACTTCACTGGCGGCGCCGCTGTCAAACCCACATCAAACCCGTTCAAGCCCGTTGACGGCGGCAGTGTCGGCGCTAACAACGTGCTGGCCGCCGTGTTCCTGCTCGTCCGCACCACCGACCTCAACCCCGAGGTCTTTGTCTGCCCGAGTTCCGCCAACGCACCGGACACCTTCAAGAGCAACGGCAAAGTCCTGAACCTGCCCGAGGTATCCAACTTCACCGCTGCCGCCAACATCTCCTATTCGTTCACCAATCCCTATCCGACCACGCAGGCCGTGGCCGCCGGCGGCATAAGCCCGATCCAGGTGGGCTACAAGTGGTCGCCGAATGTCACGGCCGATTTCGCCATCGCCGCCGACCGCAACGACGGCTTCACGAAGAAGGAGGACGCCGCCAAGGTTGCCCTGATGGACCATGAGTCGCCACAAGCGGAACAGTCCCAGGCCAACAGCCGCAACCACGAGCAGGACGGCCAGAACGTCCTCTTCAACGACGGGCACGTGGACTGGGCGCAGACCATGTGGGTCGGTGCCAACCGGGACGGCATCTACACCGCCGCCAAAGTCTGGAAGCCGGCAGATGAGCCTTGGAGGCAAGTGCTCCCGATCCAGAGCAAGGACACCCTCACCGCCGATCCGCAGATCGACCTGGACACGATCCTGATGCCCAAGTTCTGACGGACGGAGCATCGGCGCTGAGGAGACTCGCGATGCACAAGCCACGACCCCTTCGAATGGCTTCGGAGGGGCATGATTGCCCCGACAGACAAGAATGATTCCGCGCTGAAGAACTCCCGGTCGGGGATCACAGTGGGCCGCCGGACCGCGCGTGATCGCGTGGGAACGCGGTTGGATTCCGCCGACGAGGGCGTCGGCGGCACTTGTTCAGCAGAATCTGGCGGGGACACCGCCGAGAATCGAGAATCAGCGGGACCCGGGCCGGCCGATCGCGGGCTGCCGGAAGGGGGTTTGCGTCGGCGATGAGTCGTAGAATCCGTCGTTCGTCGTTCGGAGTACCGGCTTCAGCCGGTTGTCCAAAGAAGAAGACCGCCTGAAGGCGGTACTCCGAACTGCCAGCGTCCTCGCTGGCCATGAAAGCTGACGATTCACGATTCGGGCAGGCCAGCGAGGACGCTGGCCCTACTTTGACTCCGGGCCGGCTCTCGTCCGCTCCACCACCACCGTTCCCCAATCCTCAGTGTAAATCGATCCGCCGTTGGCCGGCAGTTTCCCGGCGACCCGCCAACCCGGCCGCAGGTAGGCGCGATCCGCCAGCCGGTCGAGCGGGCAGGGGGCTTGCGCTGCGCCGTCGGCCGCGAGCGGCGCGTTTCCCGCGCGCGCCCCGCACCCGCGCGACACGAACGCCACCTTCACGCCCGGCCGCATGTCCATTTCGTACATGCGCGGCAACCCGCCCGAGTCGCACACCAGCGTCATCCCCAGGAGCGGCCAGTGCGGCCCCTGGAACAGCGGCAGAGTGCATCCCTCGAACGCCACCGCCGCCGGCCCGGGGTTCGATGCCGCCAGATACGTCCACCGGTCCGTCTGGCCGGGTTCGCTCCGCACCAGCACCGTCCCGGTTTTCCGCAACACGACCGGGTGGCCCTTGGCCCAGGCGCGCACGGCCAGCGTCATCCCGGCCGACACCACGATGATCGCCACGACCGCCCAGCGCCGCGGCAGCAATGCCGCGCCCAAGGCGAGCACGACGAACACCGTGCCGTACAGCAGCACCCGCCGCCGGAACGGCGCCGGCCAGTCGGCTTCCCACCCCGACACCGGCGCCAGCGCCGGCTGGTTCTCGCCGGCCATCACCGGCCCCAGCAGATCGGCCCGCAGCACCCAGCATCCGCCGCTCTGTTTCCAGGGCCACTGCCCGGCCGGCTTATCGGCCGACCTGACGACCACGGTAATTCCCGCGGCCAGAAACTCGCCAATTCTCACATCGCCGGGTGTCGCCCCGTCCAGTACCAGCGCATCCAGCGTGTTCCATGCCGCGGCCGTACCGCTCAGCGCGGCCGGCCCCGACAGCTTCAGCGGAATGATGGATGCGTCGGGAAACATCGCCCGGGCGAGCGGCACATCCGGAGTCCCGACGAAGCCGACGAGCTTCTGGTCCTCGCCCAGCGGGCGCAGTTCCGCATCCGCGAACCCGCCGCCCCCGCCCTCCAGGCGATAGCGGATCTGCCGGTTGGTTCCCATCATCAGCAGGGGCACGGTCGTATCCTGCTGTCCCGCGGAAAGCACCACCCGCGTCACCACCCCGTTGTCCGGCTGGATGACGAGCTGCCCGCCGGCCGCCCCGCGCACCCGCAGCGGCATGAACTTCCCCGGCCGGTAGTACCCCTCCAGCGGCGCCGAAATCTGCACCTGTCCGGCCGCCGCCATCGCCCAGAAAAGGATAAAGGGGACAGGCCCCATTTTCATGGTTCACCCCTCGCGATCCGCCCCGCGGCCGCAAAGCTGCCGCGGAAATAAATGGTCCATTCCCGCGCCGCCTCCAGCGCATCATACACCTTGAGCACGTCCGGCCCGGTCCGCCAGTTCAGGTCCACTTCCTCCATCCGGCCCGTCGCCCGGTTCGTCAGCATCACCTTCGGCATCCGGTGCAGTTGCGCCAACGCCCTCTCGCGGCGCGACGCGTTGGCGGGGTCGTTGATCGCCTGCCACGCCGCCTTCAGCTCCTCGCTGCAGTCGATGCACATCACCCGGATCAGTTTCCTCTGCACGCCGAAATGCGATCCCGTCCACCGCCGCCAGTAGACGAATTTCTCGGACAGCGAGTACGCATCCACCGCCGGATCGGCCAGGTTGTCGGCCGCATACTTCAGGTGCTGCTCGTGTTTCGCCTGAATTGCCGGCCGGGTCGACGGGTAGAAATCGCGCCGGATCGGCAGCCGCCGCAGCGCATACTTCTCCGGCCCGCCCGGCGCGCCCGGTTTGTACGTCCAGATCTTCTGCCCATCCTCGGACAGCACGAACTCGATGAACCGGATCGCCGCCCGCCGCGTTTCCGCGCGGCGTTCCCTGGGCGCCTGCGCCCCGGCCCCGCGCAGCAGCGACACCGGATCGCACGACACGCTCGACCCGCCGATCGGGGTCAGGTACACCATGTGCGGCCGCCCGTCGGCGCTCCGGCTAAGCTGCGCCTGGTAGCGCCCGAAGAAGTCGATGGACATGCCGATGGCCGAATCGCCCATGGACACGTCCACCGGCACCTTCTGCGAGGAGTCCGTGAAGTACCGCGCGTTGGCGCCGATGTGCTCCACCAGCTCGACCCCGTCCAGCCACCCCCGCTCCACAGCCCGCTGATATTCCGCCGGCACCGTCTCCGGCAGTTCCCCACGTTTGTAGCTGCTTCCTCTGGATTTGACGTATTTGCCGATCTCCTCCTCGAACCCGGCGATCTGCCGATCCGAAAAGCCCGACGCCTGCACCCGCTGATACACCTTCTGGTGGATCATCATCTCGAACGCCTTGGCCACCGATCCCGACTTGTCCGGATCGGCCCCGCCCACCTGCCGGAAGAACAGCGGGTTGGCCATGTCGTCCCACCGCGTCGGCTCGCCGTCGAAGCCGAGTTCCTTCAGCCGATCCAGGTTGTAGCAGATGCCGAACGTTGAGATCGCGTTGCCGAACATCGTCGGCGTTCGCCAGGTCTCCCCCGACACCCGCTGCGGCAGCAGCACCGTCCCGTCGGGCGCTTCGAACAGTGCTCCAGGCTCCTTCCCGGTCGGCCACGGCGCCACCGCCAGCCCGCGCGCCGCCGCGTCCGTGTGGTCGTATTCGCCGCCGCCGAAGAACACGTCGATCTTGCTGTTCACCGCCGAATCCGCATCGTCAATGGCGCGAAAGGCGTTGAATATCTCCAGCAGCTCCGCGTTCGCCGGCGGCGACGTGCCCGTCACGGCGTCGGTTGCCCCGGCCGGCCAGTTGCGCCCCTTCTCGCGCATCCAGTACGCCTGCATGGCCGCCGCATATTCGCTGGTCAGGTATCGCGAGATTTCCGTCGTCCCGCCGACGTTGCGCCATTCCACCCGCGCTCCGCGCCCGTACTTCTGTTTGTGCCACAGGGCAAACCCGCGGGCGAATTCATAGCGGATGGCCTCGTTGTGCGGGGTCACGATCACCAGCACCAGGTCGTCCGAGGATGACCGCACCACCGCCTGCTCGCGCCGCGCCACAAACGGCAGCGCCACGATCAGCACCAGCACTGCGATGATGGAAAGGTTCCTGCCCATGCGAATCGTGAATCCAGGATGTCAAATCTCAAATCTCAAATCTCAAATCCCAGTTCATCCCAGCGTGATGACAACCTCGGTCGTCGTCGTCCCGATGACCGGCAGGACGGCGTTCGCGAAATCCGTGTTCTTCACTCCGCCGATCGTTAGCGTCAGCGGCCGGCCCGGCGCGGCGAAATAGCGGCCGATGTGCGTCGAGTCGAATGATATGCCCCACATGCGAAATACATCCCCCAGTTTCCAGGTTGCGGTCGAACCGGGCGGGGGGTCGAAGTACACGATCGAATCGGCGGCCTTGGTGCGTATGTCGGCCGGGGTGGCCGCGTTGAAGTACCCGATGAACGCAGGGATGACGACCGTGTCGTACTTCTTCCCGTTCTTCACCTTGATCGTCAGCTTGATCTTTGCATGGAAGAGGCCCGGCTGGTTGCTCGCCGGGGTGTAGTCCTGGGCCGGCACGAAGTCCCCGTCGGCCGGCTTGTTCTTGTCGGTGACGACGCTCAGGCCGCGTGCGTCGAGCACGTCCGCCCCCGCGCCGCCGGTGAGCGTATCCTTGCCGGTGTAGCCCTTGATGATGGCGTTCCCGGTTCCGCTCAGCAGCCAGTCGTTGCCGTCGCCGCCGTCGAGCACGTCGTTGCCCCCCGCATCTTTCGGCGCTTTCTGTCCGGCGAACGCGAGGAACTGGCTGTCCCCGGCGATGACGTCGTCGCCCGCGCCGCCGCTGAGGGTGTTGTTTCCCGGGCCGGCGAAGAGCGTGTCGTTGCCGTCCTGCCCGTAGATACGATTGTTGCCACCGCCGCCCATGATGACGTCATTGCCCGCCCCGCCCTGGATCGTGTCGTGGCCGCCCGTGCCGGTGATGAAGTCGTCGCCCGCGCCGCCCACGATGCCGTCCCGCGCATCGGCGCTGACGATCGTGTCGTTCCCGTCGTCGCCGTAGATGGAGAGAATCCAGGGGTGCGGATCCAGTGCCGCGACCGTGATCTTGTCGTTTCCGGCGTTGCCGTGAATGATGATTTTGGAAACCAGGCTCTTGGGAAACGTGGTGCTGTCGGTGCCGATCTTGACGTTGTAGGTTGCCGGCGTTGCTGCCGCGGTTGCCGTGGCCGGCTTCGCCTTTGTCTCCGACAGCGTGATCACGTCGTCCCCGGCCGTGCCGTCGATGTGCAACACCGTCCCCACCATGGTGGCCGCCAGCAGCCGGCGATCTTCCAGCATCTCCACGTCCGGCAACCCGCGCATCTTCCGCATAGTCTTCTCCTGCAATGCCCATCTTCGTTGGCGTGACCTCAATTCGGGAGGGTCGTGCTTCTGCACGACCGGGTTGGCCGATCCGCGAAACGGCCGCGGAAGACTGCCTTCCCGAAACAACGATCACGCCCATCTTCCACAACAGGGCCTGCTCAATACGGAGTTGTACCAGATTCCGCACGGATTTCCCGCGCCCGGGAACGCGCCGGGTGTGCCCGTCTTTTTTGGCAAATGCTGCGAAAGCAGCGTGGGCAGGGACGGCTCGCCGAGCAGGGCTACGTGCCCGCGCAAGAAATGCACATCCTGAAAAACTTAGCCGACCCGGCCATCAGCCCCTGGCACGCTGCCGTTTTCGGCCCCCACCTCAAGACGCCCCAGTGGACCTTCCGCGAACCGGTGCGAGGGCGATTTGGCCTCTGGCCGGGACACCGCAACAGCCCTGTGTCTGCCCAGTACCACTGCCCGGAGATACACAGGAGTTGATGATGCCCCGACTTCGTATGTACGCGGTGGCCACGCTGATGGTGACGCTTGGCTCGGCGTTGGCGTCTGCCCAGCCGGTCCCGTCCCGGACCCTGCCGGGTGCAACCGCGGCCAGGCCGCTGTTCAAGGACTTCATCGCCATCAACGGCCACTTCACCTTCAAACCCGACCTTTACCGCCCGGCCGCCGGACTCGTGCGGAATTACCACAATCTCAACTGGGATGTGAAACAACCCGGCGATCCGATCACGTTTCCGGTCTGCGTCAACAAAGTGGACTGGAAAGGCGACGTCTACGCCCGCTGGCAGAAGGCGGGCTTCGAGACCGACATCTGCCTCCAATTCAGCGGGTTTGACGCCGGTAATGCCAATTATCAGAAAGCGTGGGCCGGGAAGGAACAGTGGTGCTACGACTACGGTAAGGCCATCGCGGCCTATGGCGGCCCGTCGGGCCGGGAGAAGCTGTACACCTCCATCGAGATCGGCAACGAACCGGGTGCGAAGTTCGACGCCACGCTATACAAGACCATCTTCAGGAACATGGCCGAGGGAATTCGTGCCGGCGATCCGCGGGTGAAGATTCTCACGGCCACTGCCCACGCCCGCGACGGCGACAACTATGCCCAGGATCTCCGCCGCATGTACGCCGATGCCGACCTCCTGCCGCTCTACGACGCGATCAGCGTTCACACCTACGCGGCCGTCGATCGTAAGAACTCCTCGCAAAGCCCCTGGAACCGCAGCTATCCCGAGGATGAATCCATCTCCTATCTCAAGGTGGTCGACGAGGTGATCGAATGGCGCGACAAGAACGCCAAAGGCAAGGAGGTGTGGATCACCGAGTTCGGCTACGACGCCTGCACGCCGGAGGCCATGAAACGTCGTGCCGACTGGTTCCAGAGACTCGACTGGCAGGGGACGACCGACCTGCAGCAGGCCCAGTACCTCGTACGCTCGTTCTTCGCCTTCGCCGAGCGCGACATCCGCCGCGCCTACATCTACTACTACGACGACAAGGATTCGCCGAGCGCCCACGGCAGCGCGGGGCTGACGCGCAACTTCGTGCCCAAGATGTCGTTCTGGGCGGTCCGGCAATTGCACGAAGTTCTGGCCGACTATCGTTTCAGCCGCGTGGTAAAGAGGGAGAAGGGCGGGGTGTATGTCTACGAGTTCGAACACGGCGAGGACCCCGGCCGGCTGGTCTGGGCCGTCTGGTCGCCGACCGGCGCCCGGACGAACGAAAAGGACAACTACGTGCCGCGCGAGGCCCGGATCACCCTCACCGGTCTCCCGGGCCTCCCCGAACAGGTGCTCGGCATGGCGACGACCGATGGCGGCGTCCCGAAGGTGGCCTGGGAGAGGGCCGGCCCTTCGGCGCTCTCGCTGACGGTGGGCGAGAGCCCGGCGTACATCGTCATGCGGCGCGGGGCAGGGAATTAGACGCTACCTGGCGTGGGGATTCAGGATGTAAGGGACTTGATGCCCATTTGATGCATGTTGGATGCGCATACGGTGCGGGC
>JBIOJL010000137.1:0-13502 GCA_044450885.1 Tepidisphaerales bacterium | reverse complement strand
GTGCCGCCGACGTGCCAGCCGTCACTGGCCAGGGTGAGGGCAACGCCGGTGTTGCGTGGCAGGCGCAGCGTCCGGGTGGTGCCGTCGAGGGAAGTGAAGTAGACCGGCGGCTCGGTGGCCCGGATGGTGGCCTGATCGACGCCCGGGGCGATGTTGACGCGGATGACGCGATCCGCCGGCGGAAGCTCGCCGTTCATCTCGGCGGTGGGGGTGCAGCCCCAGGGCGAGAAGAAGAGCAGGCCGCTGAGCAGAAGAATGGCGAGCGCGGCGGCCGACAGCCTCCAGCGTCGCGCGATGCGTCCCAGCTTTGTCGCGGTGTTGGCGAGGGGGCGAAACAGCCCGCGTGCCCGATGGCGAATCCTTTTCCTTCGACGTCCCATGGCGTCCCTGCCTTTGGGTCAAATGTACCGGCTGCACGGCGCTGGCGCGCCACGCTGCCGACGCTATTTCGCCATGTCAAGAGGCACTTGTCAATGTTGCAGCCGATGGAAAAGCGCTGGATCAGTCCTCGAGCTTGCGGAGTGCCAGGCCGAACGTGCCCAGTTGCTGCTTGATTTCGTTGAGACTGGTCTGGCCGAAGTTCTTGCAGCCGAGCAGCTCGGCTTCAGTGCGTCCGGCCAGTTCGCCGATGGTGTTGATGTTCAGGCGTTGCAGGGCCTTGCGGCTGCGAACCGAGAGTTCCAGGTCGGAGACCGACTTGTTGAGAACATCGTTGGGGATATTGGTCAGGCTGGGCGGGAGCGGGCGCTTGGGCGCGCTGCGCGGGTCTTCCAGCGCCTGGCCGAGGCGCAGGTTCTTGGCGGTGAGCAGGGCCTTGATCTCGCTGAGGCTGGTCTCGCCGAAATTCTTGAAAGAGAGCAGTTCCGGTTCGGTGACCTTGAGCAGATCGCCCAGGTTCTTGATGTTCATCTTCTTGAGGCAATTGCGGCTGCGGACCGACAGCTCGAAGTCGGTGATGGGGATGCTCAGAATCGTGCTCTGCTTCTCCTCGCGATTGTCCTCGTCGATGTACATCGAACGCGCCGACTCGACATCCTTCATGAAGAGCCGCGCCCGCGAATGATTGGGGTTGGTGTCGAGCACCGCCCGCAGGCAGCGGCGGGCCTCCTCGTAATGGTTGTTGTCTTCGTAGAGGATGGCCAGATTGATCAGCGCGTTGAGATGGACCGGCTGGCTGGTGCAGAGCCGCTCGTAGAGCTCGATGGCTTTGGCGTCGTCGGCCTGGCGGTCGTAGAGGACCGCCAGACGGAAACAAGCCTGTTCGTGGTCGGGATTTTCGTTGAGCGCGCGTTCGTAGAAGTCGACGGCCTTCTCATGAAGGCCCTGGGCCTCGGACTCGTTGCCCTTGCGGAAAAACTCTTCGGCGGCGCGTTCGTTGATCGTGGAGACAGCGGTGTCGCTCATAGTTTAAGCCAGAATAGAAGACCTTCGCGTAACGGTAAACATGCACAAATACGCGAGAAAGCTCCGGATGTCAAATGAGGGCTACACCTTCGTCAACTCGCACTCGGATTTGCCCGCGAAGTATTTCACCAGTGTCACCTCGTTCCCCGCCTGGTTGTACTTCATCTCGTCCACCAGTCCCCGCGCCAGCATGATGCCGAAGCCGCCATCCCGCAGGCCGTTCTTCTGGCGTATCTCCACATGGGCCAGGTCTTCCCCGTTGGCCGCGTGCGGCAGGTGGCCGGGATCGAAACCGGGGCCGGTATCACGGATAGTGATGACGATCTTGTCATTGTCTATGCGATAGGTCACCGTCACCACCCGTTCGATCTGCTTCTGGTGCCCCCACTCGATGGCGTTGGCGCCGAGTTCGCGGACGGCCGTCATCAGTTGCCGCGCCTTGTCCTCGGACAGCCCGCTGAAGAGAAACATCCCCGACAGAAGCTGGTTGAGTTCGTCGAGGTAGCGCGTGTCGCTCTGCAGTTCGAAGCGGATCTCTCCCTGGGCCCCGGCGTCCTCGACCTGCTCGCGCCAGCGCATGGCGTGGTCGATGGCGTCGTAGAGCTGGTCGATCGAGAACGGCTTGGTCAGGTAGAAATTCGCCCCGACCTTGAATCCCCGCACCATGTCCCGGTGCTGGTCGCGGGCCGAGACGATCACCACCGGGGTGAGGTTGGTTTCGCGGTGCAGTTTGATTTCCTGGCAGATGGTGTATCCCGAGCGCCCCGGCAGCATCAGGTCGAGCAGCACGAGGTTGGGCCGGTGTTCGCGCACCCACTCGGTCACGCCGTAACCTTCGCTGATCACGGTCGGCTCGAAACCGCGTTGCCGGACGATCTCGGCCAGCAACTCGCCCATGTAGGCCTCGTCTTCGACGATCAGGGCCTTTGGCATCATACGTCAACCTCCGCAGGACGCGCAGTCACGCGGCCGTGCCGCCATTCTTCCATGTCGGATGCCGAGGTTCAAGAAAAGAATCAGCGCAATATCACCCACAGGCCCAGCATGACGATCGACTGCAAGACCAGCACCGCCACGGCCAGCGCGAACGTCGGCGGTCTGCGGCGCTGCCGTGGCAGGGGACTTCCCGTGTCGCAGCTCGCCTGGTGTTGCGCGGTGGCGATCAGCAGGTTGGCCTCGAAACGGGCGATGCCCAGTTCCGCGGCGCGGCGCAGCAACTCCTCCCGGCAACTGTACCGCAACACGCGCCCGTCGAGCCGCCGCCGCACTTCGTCGATGAACACGATCTCCGCCGCCACCGGGCTGGTAGGACAGACATTCTTGCCTGTCATCCACCCGTTCTTGTCTGTCATCCACCCGTTCTTGTCTGTCATCCGCTCATTGTTCCCCGGCACCATCTGCACCATTCGGTACGACAGACATTCCTGTCTGTCGATGGGACGAACACTCTTGGCTGTCGGCACGCCTGCCGCCAGCCTCCCCAGCGCACGATGCAACTCCGCCGGCCGGTCGCGCAGTCGCCAACGCAGACGCCGCGCGCGCCGACGGTATTCGTCGTTCGCCGCATCCATGCTCGGATCAACCTGTGCCCCGGTGGCTGTCACTGCATATAGTCTACCTGAAATGCTTATTGGACGTTAGAAGAATCTCTCAAGTTTCATGCCCCGCCACATGACACCCGGCGGCTTATGCCGATAATCGGGCCTGCAACATGCTCAAGTGGATCAAGCGACTTCTCTTCCTCCTGGCCGTGTTCCTGGTGGCGCTGCTCGTGCTCATGGGCGTGGCGCTGCACTACCTCAACGGCCAGCCCTCGTATTATCGGACTTACAGTTGGACTCCCGAACGCCGCGCCACCCTCAACCAGCAGGCCGCCGACAAGTTCACCGCCATGCATAACCTGGTGGCCGCGGCGTGGTCGGCCGAGGTTCGTGGCCGGAATTCCCAGACCAAACCCACCCGGCCTGTTCCGGGAGGGCTGGTCATCGCCCTTGACGAAGAGCAGCTCAACGCGTTTCTCGTCCACAATTTCCAGGCGCAGCTCGAGGTCTTCATCACTCACTCCGCGGTCTTTCTCAAGGACGGCCGGATCATTCTCAGCGGGCAGCCCCGGGAACTGGACTTCGGTTATCTGCTTAGCGCCCACTTCGTGCCGCAGATTACCAGCGATGGCCGGCTGCAGCTCGAACTGGAGAAAGTCCTCGCCGGGCGGCTGGCGCTGCCCCAGCCGCTGATCGACATGCAGATTGCCCGCGCCCGCGCCATGGTGCAGCGCCGCATGCCCGAGTGGCAACGTTCGGCGACCATGGATGTCCAAGGCGCCTGCAACACGGCCTTTGTCGAGGCCACGCTGGCGCAGACGGTGGTCGCCGGCTTCGACCACAAACCCGGCCCGGCGGTCATGTTCATGCCCGGCGAAAAGGGCAAAGCCCTGCCCTTGCGCCTGACCGCCGTCCGGATCGACGACGGCCGGATCACTTTCATCGTCCGCCCGATGCAGAAACCCGAACGCGACGAGTTGCGCCGCGGCGTCATCCCGGATCGCCCGGGCCGGTAGCGACGCCGGCTCGGCGAGCCAACCGTCAAACTCGAGCCTACACTTAACCTCCGGATTTTCCTCCCGCGCCGCCGGTCGCACTGGGTGACCGGCGGGCGGACGGTACGACGGTGTCCCTTGGGCACCCGAGTGTCTTCTTACAGAGAGGTCTTGGCATGAGTCGCAGAATGTTCTCCCTGGCGTTGCTCGTTGCGGGTATGGTTGCCGGTTCCGTGCGGGCGGCCGACTATCAGGTCGATCCGGTACATACCACCCTGATCTACCGCATCAAACATCTTCAGGCGTCCTACTCCTATGGCCGGTTCAACCAAGTCGGCGGCACCTTCTCCTACGACCCGGCCGCGCCGGAGAAGACGGCGTTCAGCATGTCCGTCGCCGCCGCCGACATCGATAGCGGCAATCCGCAGCGGGATGCGCACCTCAAGAGCCCGGATTTCTTCAACGTCAAGCAGTTCCCGGTCATCAGCTTCAAGAGCACATCTGTGAAGAAGGCCGGCGACGACAAGCTGGAAGTGACCGGCGACCTGACGCTTCATGGCGTGACCAAGTCGGTGACGACGACGCTGACGGTGATCGGCACGGCCAAGGGCATGGCCGGCGAGACCCGCACCGGCTTCGAGGGCACCCTCGAACTCAAGCGGTCCGACTTCGGCATGAATGGCCTCATGCCGGCCGTGGGCGATGACGTGCGGCTGATCGTGTCGATCGAGGGGTTGTACAAGTGAGAGGCACTGAGTGAGTCCTCACCATGTTTACGCTACGCGAGATCTGTCTGCTGGGGCTGATGCCGGGGGTCGTCGGGCACCTGGTCCTGTGGCTGGTGTGTCGCGGGAAACGCGGGACCACTGCATCCTGGCCCGCGGCCCTGGCGATCGGCGGTGGCATGCCGCTGGCGGGCGTGCTGGCGTCCGGCATCCATGGCCGTCCGCGCGAGGCCTTTGACTGGCTCGTTCTCCTGCCGGGTTGCGCCATGGCCACCGGCGTGCTGATGCACTGGATCGGCGTATGGGGCATGGTTCTGGTGGCGGCCGGCGGGGTGCTGAGTGCATGGCTCCTGGCCGTGCCCGGCATGACGACGGGGGACGCCATTGCGACCGCCGCCGCCCCAGGTGTGGTCTACGCGCTGCTGCTTCCGGCGGCCAGGCGACAGGGCGGGGCCACTCTTTCCGCGTCATGGCTGATTGTGGCGGCCGCGACAACCTGTGTGTCGATGGCCTCGACGGGCATCACTTTTGGCAAATACACCGTGGCGCTCAGCGCCGCGCTGGGCGGCGTGTGGCTGGCGACGCTCATCATACGCCGGGCCAGTCTGTCTCCAGGCGGTCTGGCCGCGTTCGTGCTGATCTGGACCTCGCTGCTGGTCTACGGCTACGAATGGGTGGATGTGCCGCGCTGGCGTGTGCTGGTCTTGCTGGCCACCCCATTGGCGCTGTGGCTCGGTGAAATCCCGGGGATCCGTAGTCGCGGCCCGCGTACCCGCTCGGCGGTAACGCTCGCGTGCGTGTTCGCGTTCGCGGCCATCGCCGCCGTTCCTGCGGTCATGGAACTGCTGACCATGCTGCGAAGTCAGACGCAGGTGGGCGGCTACTGAACAGCCCGTTCACAGGCTCATGTTAGAGAAACTGTCGGTAGACGGTGCCGCCGATGCAGGGGTGGCCCCCCCGATTCCATGTCCGCGTCAAGGGGCTTTCGGCACTTTTGTATGATCGATATAAGTATCTTGAAAACAACTGCTTATGCGACATAATGCCGCTGTAAAGATCCTGTTTTCAGCTCGTTATACAAACCCGTTTTTTGCCCTGTTGAATGTTCCGGCCGGCGTCCGACAATACTGGAGTCTTCTCCGTGCTGAAGTTTGCGGTTGCCGGCTTGCCTGAGTGGCGGAGGTAAATGCCCCTCGGCGGCCGGCCAGCCTTGGAAGGGCTCCCGCAGCTTCCTCCACCCCGAAGGCGGGCCGACTCTTGCGGCGCCTTGGCGCTGTCCTGGGACGACTCAACCTGCTCATGTGCCAGAC
Organism: Tepidisphaerales bacterium; assembly: GCA_044450885.1. Lineage (GTDB taxonomy): Bacteria > Planctomycetota > Phycisphaerae > Tepidisphaerales > Tepidisphaeraceae > JANYKD01. The sequence goes on along the minus strand of JBIOJL010000137.1, from coordinate 7,527 downwards.
AATCAAAGTTCGTCGGATGCGTCCGGCCGAATCCACGGCCACCAGCCGGGTTATTCGCCGGGTTATTCTGGGTTGCTATGCCTCTCACCCCAAGGCCAAACTGGGCGAGTCGGCCAAGTACACCCCGGCCAGACTGCGCCAGCGGGTCAAGCGCGACCGCGACGCCGTCTTCGTCGCCCTCTGCGACCGCCGGATCGTCGGCTTCTGCGTCAACTTCAAGGATGACGGGGTGCTGATGCTGGAGTGGTACGGCGTCGATCCGGCCCGGCGACGGCACGGCCTCGGGCAGCGGTTGCTCCAGCATCTCATCAATGGTGCCCGCCGGCGGGGATGCCACAAGGTTTGGTGTGACACCAACGCCGACAACCGGGCGTCGGCGAAGGTTCTGTCCCGCGCCGGTTTCGAGCCGGTTTGCACGCTGGAGAACCACTGGTACGGCCAGGATTTCATCCTCTGGCAGAAGCTGATCCCGATGATGCGGGTCGTCCACGACGAAGAGGAGATTCGGGCGACAGCTCGCCCGACCTTGAGGCTCGTGCGCATGTTCGCGCCGCGCGAACGCGGTTTGGTGGCAGCGGCGCGGTAAGGAAGCAACTGCTCGTTTCGGGGGTGCCACGGCTTGTCCACTGCAAGCCGTGCTTCGCGGTCACGTTCGTAGTACCGCCTTCAGGCGGCTCTTCAGACCGCCTGAAGGCGGTACTACGAACAAGGTGGCACCCGGAAGAAAGGGAAGCCCGGCAGTTGTTTCCCCCTCAATCCTGCCGGATGATCCACGGCAACGCCATGAGCACCACGCAGATGCCTGCCAGTGCGAGCAGGCTGGAAATGAAATAGGGCACCACCATCAGGGCCAGCCCGGCCCCCAGCGGCACGAAGCGCAGGGTCTTCTTGCCGTACATGAACATGCCCAGCCCGATCGTCCCGAACAGCAACGAGAGCAGCAGGTGGTTCATCTCCATAACGACTCCACAGGACCCACCGCTCCCTGCCTGCATCATCGGCTATATCCGCCCCCGGCACGCGACCCGGCTATCTGGCGGCCTCTTTCCCGATGACGTCAGCACCCCACTCTCGCTGGATGGCCGAGATCAGGGCCTCCGGACTTTCCGGTTGTCCCTCGATAAGCCGCGTGCCGATCAGGACTTTTGGCAGGACCCCTCCCCCGCAACTCTGGTAGAGATTCGTGCTGCGAGTCAGCGCCTGGCCAACCCACGGATCCTTCTCGGCTCGGGCGAGCGCGTCTTCGCCGACCAGAGTCCCGGCATACCGCCGGGCATCGGCGGGGGTGGCCGGGATATCGACGGCGAAGAGATACGCCTCCAGATCGGCGAACTTGGCCGGATCGGCCCGCCAGACTGCCAGTGCCAGCCGGGCCAGTTCACAGGCGTACTGGTGGCGCGGATCGGTCCGCTGCACGAAAGGGTTGCACCCGGCATTGAGCGGCATGGGAACGATGACGATGGCCGCGTTCTTCGGCAGGCGCTTCCGCACTTGCTGGAGCATCTGGTGTGCGGAACGGCAGTGATCGCAGGTGTAGTCCGCGAGGACCACAATTCGGTATTTCGCCTGCTTCGGCCCGATCGTCGGCAGGTCGTCGAGTTCGAATCCCGCCAGGGAACCGATCCGTTTTTCGAAGGCGGAGTCCTGCCGCGGCAGGAGGTGGCCGATCCCGGTCGACGGGGCGGCCGTCTGGCCCCAGATGAGCAGTGCCAGCCCGAGGATCGCCGATGAAACGCTGCCGGCCACGGCTTTTCGGCCGATGCCCTCCGGTCCGATGCGACGGCCGGCGATGAGATGGAACCAGACCAGCGCGGCGATCAGTACGCCACAGGCGTGGATGGCCAGGCAGAACCGGCAATAACGTCCCTCGACGATCTGCCTCGACAGGAACCAGCCGGCGGCACCCGCGGCCAGGAGAGAACCACCCGCCAGTACGCTCCAGGCTCGGCGCTGCCGGGAGAGCGGTTGCCGGGGAGAGCCCAGGCAACCGGCAAGGAACATCGCCAGATAGAGCGACAATCCCGGCGCGCTGACGGGAATCCCGAGCCAATAGGACCAGCGCCCGTTGAGGACCTGGCCGCATCCCTCGGTTCCTCCGCACCCCAACGGGGCGACCTGGCCCGCCATGTGAATCCATAGCAGGTAGCCGCTCAGCAGGGAGGCGGCCAAGGCCAGTATGCATAGAGCCAGACGCATCATCCGATCAACTCCATGGCTCGCGGTGCCGGGAACAGGGCGTGCCCACAGATTCGGGAGGGCCGTGCTTCTGCACGGCCGGAATGGTCGCGCCGCGAAACGGCCGCAGAGGACTGCGGCCCTCCCGGAAGAATGGTCACACCGGGAGCACTCTACCGGCCGATCCCCGCAGGGCCAAGTATCAGCGACGCCTGGCCACGATCGCCGCCCGCGCCGCGGCCAGGCGGGCGATGGGGATGCGCCAGGGGGAGGCGCTGACGTAGTCCAAGGCGATGTCGTGGCAGAAGCGGATGGAGGCGGCGTCGCCGCCGTGTTCGCCGCAGAGGCCGCATTTGAGGCCGGGACGGGCGCGGCGGCCGAGTTGCACGGCGAGAGTGAGGAGTTGGCCGACGCCGGCGGTGTCCAGGGATTGGAAGGGGTCTTTCTGGAAGATGCCTTTGGAGAGATAGTCGGGGAGGAAACGGGCGGCGTCGTCGCGGCTGAGGCCGAGCGTCATCTGCGTCAGGTCGTTGGTGCCGAAGCTGAAGAACTCGGCTGATTCGGCGATGGTGTCGGCCAGGAGCGCGGCGCGGGGGACTTCGATCATGGTGCCGAAGCGGAAGTCGATGCGAGTCTGTTGTTCAGCGAAGACCGCCTTGGCGGTTTCCAGGGTCATCTGTCGCAGGTAGTCGAGCTCGCGGGGGTCGCAGACCAGCGGGATCATGATCTCCGGCTCGACCTTGATGCGGTGTCGGCGGCAGGCGCAGGCGGCTTCCAGGACGGCGCGCACCTGCATGCGGAGAATTTCCGGATAGGTGATACACAGGCGGCAGCCGCGGTGGCCGAGCATGGGGTTGGATTCGTGAAGCTGCTCGACGCGCTGGCGGATCTGCTCGAGCGTCAGGCCCATTTCGGCGGCCAGGGCCTGCTGGTCGGTCTGCGTGCGCGGGAGGAATTCGTGCAGCGGGGGATCGAGCAGGCGGATGGTGACCGGCAGGCCGGCCATGGCGGTGAAGATGCCGATGAAGTCATCCCGCTGGAGCGGGAGAAGCTGGTCGAGGGCCTTGCCGCGGGATTCGGCGGTGTCGGCGAGGATCATCCGGCGCATGTGGATGATCCGTCGCGGCTCGAAGAACATGTGCTCGGTGCGGCAGAGGCCGATGCCATCCGCGCCGAAACCGCGGGCGATTTCGGCGTCGCGCGGGGTGTCGGCGTTGGCGCGCACCCCGAGCTTGCGGTATTCGTCCGCCCAGCCGAGCAGCGTGCGGAACGGCTTGGGGAGTTCGGGTTCGATGGTGGGGAGTTGTCGGGCGTAGACGGCGCCGGCGGCTCCGTCGAGGGTGACCCAGTCGGCCGGGCCAAGCGTCTGACCGGCCGATGTGGTGAGGGTTCGGCGCACCGGGTCGATGGCCAGGCCGGCCGCGCCGACGATGCAGGGCAAGGCCATGGTGCGGGCGACGACGGCCGCGTGCGAGGTCATGCCGCCGCTGGTGGTGAGGATGCCCTCGCACACGGACATGGCGGCCACATCCGACGCTTCGGTCTCGACGCGGGCGAGGATGATGGACTCGCCTTCGCTGGCGCGGAGGAGGGCCTCCTCGGCGGAGAAGGCGAGTTGGCCGGTGGCCGCGCCCGGAGAGGCGGCAAAGCCGGTGGCGATCTCGGTCTTATCAGCGGCCGGGTCGATGCGCGGGTGCAGAAGCTGCGTCAGGGATTCGGGGTCAACGCGGAGCAGAGCATCGGCCTTGTCAATGAGTTTCTCGCGGACCATGTCGCAGGCCATGCGGGCGGCGGCGATGGGCGTGCGGCGGGCGGGGCGGCAGTTGAGGAGATCGACCTCGTTGCGTTCGACGACGAGATCGAGATCAACGGCGTCCCGGTAATGACGCTCAAGGGACGTCTTGAGGTTCTGGAGGCTCGCGAAGGCGACGGCGTTGAGCGCGTGGAAGCCTGCGATGGGGCCGCGCTCGCCTGCCTCATAGGCGTTGCCTTGCGCGGCCTGCGCGAAATCGCCGGTCAGGGTGTTCCGGCCGGTGGTTGGATCGCGAGTGAAAACGCTGGCGACGCCGCTGTCTTCGCTGCGGTTGCCGAACGCCATGAGCTGAACGATCACCGCCAGCCGGCGCTCGTCGCGCAGGTTGTTCTTGCGGCGATAGGCGATGGCAACCGGCGAGTTCCAACTGGCCAATGCGGCCTCGATGCTGCGGCGAAGCTGGCTCGCAGGGTCGTCGGTCCAGGGTTCGCCGGTGCGGTCTTCCCAGAGACATTTGAAGCGGCGGAGCAGTTCGACCAGGAGCGCCGGCGACAGGGCGGCCTCGGCCAGCGCCGCGTCCACGATGTTCTGGAAGTCGGCGAAGGGAATGCCGGCCACCGCGCCGGAAAACGTCGCGATCAGCCGGCCGAGCAGGTCTGCGCCGAACGACCGGCTCCCGCTCCACTCGGCGATGCCGGGCAGATCGAGGGTAGCGGCCCCGATGTTCAGAACCGCAGGCATGAGTCCGGGCGTGGGAATGACCGGGCTGCAGCGCACCGAGTAGAACGTGTGCCAGCCGCGCAAGCGGGCGCGGTCGCTGATCGGGGCCGTGGCGAAGCGGATCTGATGGAAGAACTTATCGGGGAGCCGGGTTACGCCCGCGAGCGCCTCGGTGGTAATGATGATGCCCGGGGGCACGGGAAGGCGAAGTTTCGCAAGCTGATGCAGCGTCGCGCCCTTGAGGCCGAGCGTGGCCGCGGGATCGCGCACGGCATCGCATCGGCCGGGTTCAAACGTGACGATGGCTCGGGGTTTAACGTACATGTGGCTCTGTCCGGCTTCCGGTCTCGGGTGCCGCGTCACGTTCGTAGTACCGCCTTCAGGCGGTCTGGAGTGCCGCCTGAAGGCGGTACTACGAACGTTCTGGCGGGTTCCCTATCTGTTCGCCGCCACGATGGCGATGATACCGCCAACGACGGCCAGCAGAGAGATTACGAAGAAGAATATCTTCCAGAAGCTGTATGGCCGCTCGCCGGCAACCTCGCCGGTTCGGGCGTTGACCAGGAACCGGTAGGACTTCTCGCGATAGCGGTAGGCGCTGAGCCACAGCGGCAGCAGGATGAGTTTGAAGGTGATCCTGCCGAAGCGCGTGTCGACACTGTGGATTTGCTGGTGATCGCCGCCGATGTCGCGGCAGATGGTGGCGCGGATTTCGGCGTCCATGATCTGGCGGGCCAGGTCAAAGCCCTGTTGCAGCGTCACCTGGTAGCTTTCGGCGACGAACCCCGCGAGGAACTCCGGCTGATACGGCACGAGATTGGGCAGGTCCCACGGTTCGAGCTTGTCGGTGATCTTTCTCGGCAGCGAGTTGCTGGCCAGGATCAGGATGTCGTCGAAGCTGTTGTCGACCGTGCCGGCGACCGGCCACCAGCGGGTCTTGCGGACTTGGCGGGTTTTGGTGACCCACTGGTCGCCCTCGCGTTCCTGGTAGGTCTCGGTTTCCCAGTAGTCGTCGCCGCGCTGGCCGGTGTAGTGCGAGCGGGTGTCGGCGTCGTAGGTCCAGTAGGGGCTGTACACGCCGTCGATGGCGCCGGCCTCGGCGAAGCGTTTGAGTTCACTCGGGGCGAACCAGCGCGAGGCCAGCCACTGGCGGAATTCCTCGATCGCCTTTTCTTTGGCAATGTGAAATGGCAGGAGAAACCGGGGCTTGATAAGCCGTTGCGACTGGTGGCTCGCCTCGACGGGCGAACCGCAGAAGGCGCAGCGGTCGGCCGTCACGCCCTCGCGGAGGACCGTCTCCGCGCCGCAGCCGGTGCATTTGATGGTGATGGCCTCGACGAGGTTCTCGTTGCCGGCGGTGGCGAGATAGGTGCGGAAGTCGAGTTCTTCGACGACGGTGGGCTCGACGGCGATGCGGTTCTCGGCACCGCAGTAGGGGCATTTGAGCGCGTCGTGGCCGGGCGCGAATTCGAGATTGGCCCCGCATTGGTTGCAGGGGAAATTGCGCTGGGTCGGTGGTGATTCTTCGGACATGGGGCTGCTCGACAGTCAAATAGATGATGAAACACAGAGGAGGAAGAGAGCACAGAGAAGAGAGTTCGGATTTCAGATTTGAGATTTCAAATTCCCGATTTCAAATCGCATTTCTCTGTGTCCTCTGTGCTCTCTGTGTTTCAAAAGTGTGCGCTGTGTTTCCATCCGTATTCACACCTTCGGCGGCAGGGGCGGCGGAACGGCGGCGAAGAGGCTCGCCAACTCCATCACCTGGCTGGCCGCCACCCAACTTGCCATGCCCGTCTTCCAGACCAGCGTGTCGCGCTTGATCTCGCCCGACTGGGCCTTCTGTTGCAGTGCCGTCGCATCGAATGGGCCGGACTGGGCGTTGTTCAGGGCGACGAACCACTGGGCGGCCGTGGGCAACGGAGGCGGCGCTGTCGGGCCCACGGTTGTGGCCCCAGCTCCCGACTCCATGGACCGGCTCATCTGGTTGGCCATGGCAAAGCCGACGGCCGCGTTCATCCCCAGGCCGGCCACGCCGCCGCCGCTGGGGTTGTTAGCGGCCGACTCGATGGCATTGGCGGCTTGGAACTTGGTGTAGGCGTCGAGGTTGCCGATCACACCCATGCTGGTGCGCTTGTCCATCGCCTGCTCGACCTCGGGCGGCAGGGAGATGTTCTCGACAACCAGGGCCACGACTTCCAGGCCGAACTGGGCAAAGTCCGAGCGGATGTGGTCGCTGACGAACTTGCCCATCTGGTCCTGATTGCCGGCCAGGTCGAGCACGGGAATCTTCGACTGCCCGAGCACATCCGTGAAGCGGGCCACGACCATGTCGCGAATCTGGTCGCCGAGTTCATCGAGCGTGAAGCGGCTGTCGGTGCCGACGATCTGGCGGAGGAAAGTGGCCGGGTCGGAGATGCGGATGCCGTAGGTGCCGAATGCCCGCAGGCGCACCGGTCCGAACTCGGGGTCGCGGAGCATGATCGGGTTCTTCGTGCCCCACTTGTGGCCGGTGAATGACCGGGTTGAGATGAAGTAGACCTCGGCCTTGAACGGGCTCTCGAAGCCGTACTTCCACCCCTTGAGGGTGGAAAGGATCGGCATGTTCTGCGTCTGCAGCGTGTAGGTGCCGGGGTTGAAGACGTCGGCCAGCTTGCCCTCGTTGCAGAAGGCCGCCACCTGCGATTCGCGCACCACGAGTTTGGCGCCGTACTTGATTTCGTTCTCGTAGCGCGGGAAGCGGTAGACCATCGTGTCGCGCGTCTCGTCGAGCCATTCGATGATGTCAATCAGTTCGCCGCGAAGCTTGTCCAGGAGTCCCATGTGCGTAACCTCCGTCGGTTCGACCATCGGTACGGGTGACCACAAAGCCGGGAGGG
>JBIOJL010000136.1:0-13575 GCA_044450885.1 Tepidisphaerales bacterium | reverse complement strand
TCCCAAACCCCGTCCCAAACCGGTCCAAACCGGTCCAAACCGGTCCCGACCACCGCCATCGAAGGGCGAAATCCGAAGATCGAATGACGAAAGAACCCCGCAGCACGAATGAGCGTTGGTGGGAAGGATGCGGGATGGGTATTGGGTTGAGAAAGAGCGTGGCCGACGGCCGGGCGACGGCGGTTGGGTTGTGCGCGGCCGGATCGGGCGGCGCGAAGGAGGTGAGGAAAACACGCTCCTCTATATATACGCCTGGCGCTGCGCGTCTTTGACGAAAGCGCGCAGCGCGCGAATGGCGTAAGTGCCGGGTAGAATGGGGGTTGCGAATTCGAGAAGAATTTCAGGAATTTTCTGCTCGACTGAGTTTCACTCCGCCGCTTGGGATTCTCGGGAGGGAATAGCGTACGTGGAATGGCTGATGGCCGTTATCCGAGCCGGGCAAGGGCGGAAGATCTGTCGCGCCTACGGGGCTTGTTGATAACGCGTCACATTTTTCCCATGGCTTACGCCATGGGCTAATGTCTTTCGCCCCTGACGGGGCTGAAGATAGCTTGGCTTGACCGAAGTTCACGTTGTCGTGTGACATCACTGCTTGCCCTCAAACCCCAAGTCCTCGCCTTCATGCACCACCACCCCAATCTGTTCAAGGCTTCCGTGCCGCCCGTTGTACCACAGCAGCCATTGCTTGCCATCGAAGATCGCGTAGGGCTTGTAGCAGGCGTCGTGGTCCCACTTGTTCAGGCCGGGGCGGACGATGGGGTTGGCGGGGTGGCGCTGCCAGTTGGTGATGCCATCTTTCGATCGGGCGATGCCGATCTGGGCGTGGGGCTCGTCGCGGAAGCCGATGTAGAACATGATGTACCAGTCGCCGCGCTTCTCCACCTGGCAGGCGGTCACCTTGTGCTTCTCCCAGTCGAGCTTCACATCGGGAACGAAGACGGGATTGCCCTCGTGCTTGGTCCACACCAGCCCGTCGGGGCTGGTGGCGTAGCCGATGGCGTTGGGCTCGTTCTGTTCGCCGCCGGAATACCACATGCGGAAGAGCTTGGCGGCCTGGTCCCAGATCACATGCGGGCACATCACCGCGACCTTTTCCCACGGCTTTTCGGCCGACAGCACGGGCTTGTCGGACATTCGTTTCCAAGCGATGCCGTCGGGGCTGGTGGCGTAGCCGATCCATGACTTGCCCTTTGCCTGGCCGGTGTACCACATGTGATAGCCATCGCCGCGCTTCAACACGACCGGGCGGTTGATGTCATCCTCCCAGGCGGTTTCTTTGCGCGGCGGAAGGACGATCTGCGGCGGCTCGGACCAGGTGATGCCGTCGGGGCTGTCGACGATGGCGATGCTCTTCTTGGGCCGCCAGGAAAGCCACATGCGATACTTGTCGCCCTCGCGCAGGACGGAGACATCAAAGCAGGTCCCGTATTTGCCGCCCATGACCGGGCTCTTGTCGTGCTTGATCCAGCCGGCCGTGGTCTCGGGAGCGCGGGCGTCCCCGCCCGCATTCTTGGGAGTCATCTCATTTGCGGCCGGGGACGGCCGCGCTCCCGGACTGCCGGTCAGCCGCTGCAACGTATCGGCCTCCGCAATCTGCACGCCGTCGGCGAAGATGCGCAGCCCCTTGCCCTTGCCGTAGCGCTCGCCGGTCTTGTCGAACAGGATCGTCAGCGTGCGCCCGTGATAACGCACCTGATCGAGGCAGAAATAGTCCCACGTCCCGTCGGGAACCAGCGGGTTTACCTCAACCGTCTCATCCGCCCGCGGGCGCAGGCCGATCAGGCCGTTGATGACCAAGTCGCAATAGGTCGAGTGGTTGTAGTCCTTGCCGCGTTCCTCGCCGCCTTTGCCGGCATCCCACGTCCCGTTCTTCCACGACTTGAGCCGCGTGCGCGAGATCCAGTCGCCGGTGAGCGGATTGAGGTTCTCGTCGATCCAAGGCACGACCCGGCCGTCGTCGAGCTTCAGCCGGTGCGACTTGGTGTAGATCTTGAGGATGTCCAGGTAGTCCTTGCGGCTGACGGCATCCTGATGATAGTCGTTGAGCAGGTTGGCCATGCCCGTCAGCGTGACGGCCGTGGACATCGGCCAGCTTGGCCCGTTCCACTGGCACTCGTGCCCCGTGTACGCCAGCGCGAACTTCGCATGCCGCCGCTCGGCGGTCGTCGGCCCGAAGGGTGCGTAGAAGCCTTTGGGGTCCATAAGCTGTTTCCACGCGATCGACTTGTCGGCATCCGGCAGGCCGAAATACCACGGGGTGAGCCCGTGCTCTTCGCGGACATCGACCAGTGTCTTGCCTTCGCCGCGCGGCAGCACCTTGAAGAACTGGGCATCCGCATCCCACAGCTTCTCCTGCGTCAATTTCTTGATCTCGGCGGCCTTGGCGCGGAACTTCTCGGCCACATCCTTCTGGCCCAGCCGCTCGGCCATCTTCGCGATCGCAATCGCGTCCCCAAACATGTAGCTGTTGATTGTCGCCCGATAACCGCTGCCGCCGATCGACACCTCCATCCCATCGCGGTCGTCGATCTGCCAGTACAACCCGTTCGCATCGCGATGCGTCTTTTCCCAAGCCTCGTAATTCGCGATCAGGTCCGGCAGCAGTTCCCTGATGAGCCGGTCGTCGCCGGTGACGAGAAACCGCGCCCAGATCGAGTCGGCCGCCCAGAAGCTGTAGCTGCGAACGGCGCCGCCCTTGCGGAACCAGAAGATGGAGTAGTCGTCAAGGTATTTCGGATCGTTCAGCCAACGGCCTTCGTGCAGATGATGCCCGGCCGCGCAACTGATGGTGTTGTGCTTGCCGGCCCAGCCGACGGCCGGCAGGAATTCAGACATCACAAACCCGTCGGGCGTCTGCTTGATGTGCTTGCGGAACGTCCACCAGCGGAAATAGTAGACCTCCTCGATATCCTTGTCCGGGCAGTCCAGCAGAGGGACGTTGCTCCTGAGAAAATCGAGTGCGGCCGCGTTGGGAATTTGCTGCGGGAAGAGTTCGCGGTCGTTCTTGTTGAACGTTTCGACGTACTGCTGAAGCGTGTCGGGCTTCAGCACCAAGGGCGCAGCGAGCGCGGGCCAGGTCTGCACCAGCATGGCGCAGCAGATTAAACACGAAGACAGACCCTTCGAGTACTCAGGGCAGGCTCCGGCACGAAGCGATTCCTGGTTGACGATGGCGGATTGAGAACATCTGCCATCTCTTTGTATTTCATTCAAATTGGTCTCGACAGCGCGAGGAGTCTGCTCCGACAAACAACCGCTTCGTGTCTTCGTGACTTCGTGTTTGATCCTCTTCCTCATGTTCTCATTACCTTCACGACCGCGGCAAGTTAATCTTGATTCCCGCAATTACGCGGTATGATGGCAACATTCACATTCCCGGGAGACGACGATGAACATGCGGTCCATAACGGGTTTGCTGCTCCTGCTGACGGTTTCCACGTTCGCACAAGACGCTACGCTGAAACTCACCGCCCGCGACCGCGTCGCCGTGGCGGGGATGGCCGGGCTCTATGAACCCAGCGAGCGGGCGCTTGATTGGAAGCCTGCCGAGACGGCCGTGATCTTCATCGACGTCTGGGACAAGCACTGGTGCCAGGGCGCGGTGACGCGGATGACGCCGCTGGTGCCGCGGATGAACGAACTGGCCAAGGCCGTCCGCGCCAAGGGCGGGCTGGTCGTCCACGCCCCCAGCGACACCTGCGACAAGTTCTACGCCGACTATCCCGGCCGCAAGCTGGCCAAGGCCGCCCCGGCCGCTACTCCGCCGGTCTCCATGAAGGGCTGGTGCAGCCTGATCCGCGAGAAGGAAGGGGCGCTTCCCATCGACGATTCCGACGGCGGCTGCGACTGCGACCCCCGCTGCAAGGACGGCATCGCCTGGAAACAGGAGCATCCCGGCCTGGAGATCGCCGCCGGCGACGTCATCAGCGAGAGCGGCGAGGAAATCTACAACGTGTTCCACCAGCGCGGCATCCGCAACGTCATCATCGCCGGCGTACACACGAACATGTGCATCCTCGGCCGGTCGTTCGGCATCCGCCGGCTGACAAGCTGCGGCTTCAACGTCGTTCTCGTGCGCGACCTGACCGACACCATGTACAACCACCGCGCCGCCCCCTTCGTGCCGCACGACCGCGGCACGGACCTCGTCATCCAGCACGTCGAGAAGAACTGGTGCCCGACGATCCTCAGCAGCGACATCCTCGGCGGCCGCAAACCGCCGCACGTCGTTTTCGCCATCGGCGAGCCGGAGTACGACGCCAAGGCAACACTGCCGGAATTCGCCAGGAAAGAGCTTGAAGAGAAGCTCGGCTGGAAGGTGACGACTCTACAGAGTGACAACGTGAAGGACCTGCCCGGCACCGAGGCCATCGCTTCGGCCGACCTGTTGGTCATCTTCATGCGCCGCAGCACATTGCCCGAGCAGCAGTTTGCCCCCTTCAAAGCCTATTTTGATGCCGGCCGCCCGGTCATCGGCCTGCGCACCGCCTCGCACGCCTTCCAGAACTGGCTCGAGTTCGACCACGCCGTCCTCGGCGGCAACTACCACAACCACTACGCCAACGCGCTCGGCACCGCCGTCTCGCCCGTCGCGGCGGCCAAGCCGCACCCAATCCTCCGCGGCGTCGATCCGCTTGAGTTCAAGAGCACCGGTTCCCTCTACCGCGCCAGCCCGCTCGCCAAGACCGCCACTCCGCTGCTGGTTGGCCGGGTTCCCAACGAAACCGACGAACCCCTCGCCTGGACCAACACCGCCAGCGGCGGCCGGGTTTTCTACACCTCCCTCGGCCATCCCGACGACTTCAAGCTCCCGCAGTTCCGCAGGATGCTGTTGAATGCCATGTTGTGGACGCTCGACAAACCAATTTTGACCCCGTCGCCAGTTCCATGATATAATCTCTTGCATCATGGTGATTCAGATCGACGATCCTCTGGCCCGCCGCCTGCAACAAGCCGCAGCGTCGGAGGGATCGCAGCCCGATGTTCTGGCCAAGCGGCTGCTGGATGAGACTCTTCCCTTGCCGAATCGGGCCACACTCGAACTGCTGGCCCAATGGGAAGCCGACGAAGCGACAAGCGATGACGCCGAACGGGCGCGTCGTCAGGCCGAGGGCGAACAGTTCATGCAGACGCTCGCCGCCAATCGGATCGAGTCCGAAGGCACGGAGGCGCGGAAACTCTGGCCATGATTCGATCCATCGTACTCGCGCCAGGCACGCTGCCCTGCGATCGCCTGTTTCAATGAATCAGTTTTGCCTTTGGCGGAATTCGACCCTCAAGGAATGCCCGACGCTGCTCGCGGTTCCCCAAGTCCATATTGAACTTTGTCCATTGGCCATCGCTATTCAAGACAGCCATGTTCCAGTCGCCCTTCACGTCATCAGAAAACTGCCACAGAATGTGGCAACCATCCTCGTTTGAAAAGCCCTCAAGATCGGCCTGGAGAATCCCTCCGACCGTCTCCCAGATGGCATTCTGCATGGCGTGTATGGCATCCCAGCCGTCGCCGACATAGGCGCCTGAGAGGACTTGAATTGCGTAAATCACCTTCACTTTCGGCAGATATTGAACCAACCACTTGGCCGCTGATGCGGGTTTACCACTGCGCACTTCGTCGACGAACTCCTGCACTTCGGCCGCCCCAAGCTCACCCTCCAGCACGGGGTTGCATTCGACGAAGGCAATCGGAGTATTGTCCGAGTGTTCGAGCTGGAGCGCCTGCCACTGACGTCCCGACTCGTTTCCGACATCTACCTTCATGTCGGAGGCTACGCGGCGGACAGCATTGCGAACCAACGCGAGAGGGACTTGTCGATCCCGAATGCCGAGGACGCGAATGCGGTGTCCCATGATGCGACACATCGTATCACAGCGTGTCCCATCGGCAAGCCCGATGGGACGTGCCTCTGGCAGGAACTCCGCCGCAGTCATCTTGGACTGCGGGGGCTCGACGCCGCTTTTCCATCGACGTCGCAACCCGCATCCATTGGTCAAGAACATCACGAGGCGGGGAATGGGCGACCATGTTGCCGCTTCGTGAAATTGCTGGAACTCATGGCCAACTGTGTCGCTGATGGGAAAGCGGTGTCAAGCCACCGCACTCCCAAAATATACCCTCGGTATCACGATGTTGCCGAATTACTCCAGCGGAATCACCGTCGTTGTTGCCTCCGCCTTCTGCTCAATCTCCATCGTCCCCGGTTTGCCGGTCAGCCCCTCCAGATGCACCACGATCTTCGCCGGCCTGCGCGTCAGCGGACTGACGGTTAGCGACGCCGTCTTGCCGTCCTCCGCAATCACCAGTGTCATGGTCAGCGGGCCGAAGGGGGTCAGGACGCCGTTGAGCCTCGTGGTTTTGCCGGCGGCCGCCCAGGGGCGGGGGAGGCCTTCGAGCAGGTGCAGTTCATCGCCACGGTCCAGTTCCAGCAGGTGCAGCGTGAGGCGGATGAATTCGGCCGAGGCCCAGTTGTGCGGCATGTCGCCGACTTCCTCATATTTCTGGCCGACGGGCTTCTGCTCCTCGCGCCAGACGCGGGTGGGGCTGGCGTGGTTGGCGTAGTCGTAGAGCACCTGGGCGGCCTCCTGGCCGGCGCCCTGCCAGAGCACGGCGTGGCCGTAAAACGAGGCGGCGTAGGTCCAGATGCCATCCTTCATCCAGCCGGTGTCGAAGACCAGGCCCTGGGTCTTGGTGGCCCGGAGCATGGCGAGCTGCCCGGCCACCAGCGGGCTGTCCTTGGAGAATACCTGTCCCGGATACACGGCGTGCATGAAGCCCCACTGCCCCTTTTGCGGCGTGCGGTTGCCGGCGTTGAGCATCATCGTGGGCAGGTAGCTGTTGTCGTGCGAATCTTTGCGGATGTCGCGATGGGCGGCCTTGACGAATGCGGCATAGAACTCGTCGTATTCCTTCTGCCAGGCGGCCGCCGATTCCTCATCGCCCAGCCAGTGGGCGGCGGCGATGGCCGACTTCAACCCGCCCAGACACCACTCGGTGTTGGAGAACTCCGGGTTGGCGTTGGCGCCGGCGTTGGAGATGCCACCATCGACATCGCCGGGCGGCAGGAGCCCATAGTCCGGCCGGTTGGGATCGTCCATCGTCTGGCGGCGCAAGGTCTGCATGAAGGCAATCGTCCGCTTGAGGTTGGGCCACTGCTTTTGCAGCCACTGTTTGTCCTGCGTCAGCATGGCGTGGCGGGTGACTGCCCAGGGGACGATGCCGTTTTCCTTCCAGAACGTGTGGAGAATCTCGAATCGTCCATCCGGTTTCTGGAAGGACATCAGGTACTCGATCCCCGCCCGCGTGTCGGCCGGGCGACCGAGCATGGTGATGGCCTCGAGGATGAACGAGCCATCGACGACCCAGAGGCCGCGATAGCAGGTGGGCCCGACGTGGAACGCGGGCAGGCCGTTCTTGATCTCGCGGGCCTGGTAGATGTTGCGGATGGAGGAATCGAACATGGCCTGGATGGCGGGATCGGGGAGGGAGACGGCGGCATACGGCAGATCGGTGCGGGTCCAGAATATCTCCGCAGCCGTGTGAAGTCCCTCGGCATGGTCAGGTGTGATTGACTCAATGGATCTACCATAATTGCGATAGATGGCGAGCACGACTGTCTGCGACTGGCCAGGGGCGAGGGAGATGGGCTTGAGTGAGAGGGTTGTCAGCCGCTTGTCGGTCGCGGTGGACTCAACCGGAACCGAGATGGCCAGATGAGTGGACGGCCCGATGGCGAAGACGGCGGGGTTGTCGGCGGCCGGCGTGTGGATGCTGTCGATGGCGATCCGGGGCCGGTAATCGGCCGGTTTGTCCGACTTGTTGGTCAGTCGCAGCGTGATGAGGTTGAGCCGCGGCGGAAGTTGCGACTGTGCGAACGAGAGATACGCGTAGGCGGACGACGAGGCTTTGCCGGCGACGATGTCGGCGGCTGGCGGGGTTTTGTCGGTGAAGGCCCAGAGCGCGTTGAGAATGGTGTTGGTGTCGGGCGCGTCGGCCATGGGCTTGATGGCAATGTGGATCAGGCCGTCGCCGTTGCTGTCGGCGGCGTCAAAGAGATACACGCCGGGGACATTCTGGCCAAAATCCGCGACGGGATCGACGGTTCTGGGCTGTGAGCCTTCGACGGCGAGAATCAGCGGTCGCTGGCCGGCCTTGGCGTGCCAGCCTTCGCAGAGGCCGATGGCGATGGTCGCCTTGCCGGATGCCGGAGCCTTGAGGACGTACTCGATCGGCCTGGCGTTGGAGCCGACGGCGATGTGCGGGAACGCCGCGTCGGCCGGGCCCTTGGGCTTGGCCCAGTTGCGCTGAATCGCCGGTTCCACAGAACCCGGCGCCACTCGGAAGAGCGGCTCCGGGCTGCGGGCGTCGCTGGCCGGTGGAACCAGGAAGGCCTCCTCGATAATCTCGATCACCCCGGCCTTCTTGAACGTCTGCACGATCGGGATACGCGGCGAGAGCGTCTGTTGTTTCTGCCAGAGGGGTTCAGGGTCGGAAGTGGCCGAGATGGAGATGCCGAACCGCCGCGGCCCGTTGTTGCCGTAGTCGAAGAAGAACTGGCCTTCCTTGCCGACCAGCGGCTTGTCCGGATCGTCCGGCGCGCAGGTGGCCGTCTGCCACCAGGGGATCGTATAGCGGTGGTCGACGGTCCAGGTCGGCTCGGCCGCAAGAGTCGAGATGGAAAAGAACACGAGGGGAAGCAATGATGCCTTCATGGGAAGTGATAGCCGTGAAGGGGCTTGGCGTTTTCGGCACGTGGGGGCAAGTATGCCGATCCTCGGTGGCACGGGCTTCGAGCCCGTGTATCGCGGTGCTCCGCGGTCGACGTGTCGGAGTACCGCCACCATGGGCTGGAAGCCCATGCCACCAGTTGTGGGCGCATCCATTTTGGCCAGGGTAATCGCAGGTGCCAATCAAGTGCAGCCGGTGTCCTCACCGGCGGGCTTTGGCGTCGCATGCAGATCCCGGATTCCGCCGGTGAGGACACCGGCGGTACTACATGCGATGGCCCTGCCTTCTTCTCAGGTCCGGCACACGCACCCCTTTGCCCTTCCCGCCGCGCGCGGCTAATCTTCTCGCTCGCATGTCATCCTCAAGCACACAACCGACGTTGCGCGACCTGACGCCCCTGCAGTGGCGAACCGGCATTGCCGCCTGGCTCGGCTGGTTCTTTGACGGAATGGAACTGCACCTGTTCACGGTTATTGCCGCGCCGTTTGTGGCGGAGTTGCTGCACAGGGCGGACACGACCTCCGATCCCGTTACCCGCCGGGCCGGGTGGATTCAGGCGTCGTTCCTCATCGGCTGGGCGCTCGGCGGCGCCATCTTCGGGCGGATCGGCGACAAACTCGGCCGGGCACGGGCCCTGAGCCTGACCATCCTGACCTACGCCCTGTTCACCGGGCTGTCGGTCCTGGCCATGCGCTGGTGGCACCTGCTGATCTTCCGCTTCATTGCCGCCCTGGGGATCGGCGGCGAGTGGGCCGTCGGGGCGTCGCTGCTCTCGGAGACCTGGCCCAGGAACTTTCGCGGCTGGATCGCGGCCGTTCTCCAGTGCGGCGTGAACCTGGGGATCATGATCGCCATTGGCATATGGGCACTGCTCTCCGCCCTGCCGCATCAGTTGCCCTACCGCTACATTTTCGTGCTGGGCATTCTGCCCGCGTTCATCGTCTACTGGATCCGCAAACACGTGCCGGAACCGGCCGAGTGGCACGCGGCGCGTGAAACGGCCGGCCGGCATCAGCCGGGCATCGCCGATCTGTTCAAGCGCCCGGTCCTCTGGCACACGCTGGCCGCAGTCTGCGTATGCGCCTTTTCATTGACGGCCTGGTGGGCGTTCATGTTCTGGAACCCGCAGCACATCGCCAACCTGCCCGAAGTGGCCGGCTGGGCCAAGGCCGACAAGGACCGCCTGCCGCCGCTGACGCTGCTGCTGGTCGTGGGCGTGTCGGTGCCGGGAAACTTCTTCGCCGGCTGGCTGGCGCGGCGCGTGGGCTACCGGCTGGGCATCGTGCTGATGTTCGTCGGGTTCCTGGCTTCGTTCGCGATGGCCTATGGCGTGCCGCGCGGGCTGGCGTCGCTGCGGTTCTGGATCGCCTGCATCGGCTTCTTCTCCGGCGTTTTCGGCCTGTTCACCATGTATCTGCCGCCGTTGTTCCCGACGCTGCTGCGGACGACCGGGGCGGGTTTCTGCTACAACATCGGCCGCGTGGCCGCCGCCGCGGGCACGGTCTTCTTCGGCCTGTTCAACAAAGTCGGCGATTTCCGCCTGGCCCTGCTGTGCGACGGTTTGCTGTTGATACCGGCCATCGTTGCGATGTTGTGGATGCCGGATATGCGGGATGAGGAGCCGGTGGCGAGGGAGGTGGAGGTGGTCGGTGACGGAATAAGGTGATCGGTCATCGGTGATCGGCCAGCCGAGATTTCGCGAATGAGAAGCCGAGGTGCTCTTGGCAGATTGTGCCGCCCCTTCGGGGCTTGGGATGACTACGACCATTGTCACCCATGGCTTACGCCATGGGCTAACATGTATCGCCCCTGACGGGGCTGGCAGGGCGATTGTCCGTGCGGCGTCACAGCAAGCCGAGGAATGCTCTGGATGGGGAGTTACCGGCCGAGGCACTGATCACCGATCACTGATCACCCGATTCGGCCCCGTTTCTCCGGCTATCCCCCGCTCCCAGCGACGTCATGATCCGCTCGTAGCTCTCCACACGCCACTGCGGCGCCGTCTCATCCGCCACATCGGGGAAATATTCGAGCAGGTTGTCGGCCGAGACTTTCCACAGGCCGAACAGTTTCACGCCGGGCGTGTCGATCAGGTCGGCCGGCAGGTCCAGCCGGTAGCGCCGCGCCGAGGTCGTCGTGTGGCGCCCCTTGCCGGTATAGCCGGAAATCTCGCCGATGCGGATGTTGATGGTCGGCTGAATCGCGTGGATCAGCGAACTCTTGCCGACGCCCGAATGCCCGGCCAGCACCGTCGCCCGGCCCTTGAGAACGTCGCGCATTTCCTCGATTCCCTCGCGGGTGATCACCGACGTGCGCAGCACTTGCAGGCCCAGGCTGCGGTAGTGCCCGGCCACCTCACCGGCAAAGATGATGTCGTCATCGGCGACATGCGGGTCGGTGAGGTCCACCTTGTTGATGCAGACGACAGGCTTCAGGCCGCCGGATCTGGCCGCAACGATCATTCGGTCCACCAGGCCCCACTTGGGTTCCGGCTCGCGCAGAGAGACCACGATCAGCATTTGATCGGCGTTGGCGACGATGGGGTGCTGGTCCATCCCCTTGAACGAATCGGAGCGCGACAGCACCGTCTGCCGCGGTTCGAGGTGTTCGATCACTGCCTCCTGCCGGCCGAGTTCATCGCGCTCGGGAATGTCGCGGAAGCGCACCCGGTCGCCCACCACCAGCGGCGTCTCCAGGATCTTCGACAGCGTCTTGCGCAGCACGCACAGATGCAGCGCCTCGCCGGCCTCAACCTCGTAGTAGAGCGAGTAGACCTGCACGACCTGGCCCAGAGGCAGCGCCTCGACAACAATTCCCGACGCCGCCTCTTCCGCCGCCCGCATCAGCGCTGTCTGCTCGATCTTCCGCTGCTGGGCCACTTTGCCCGTGCGCGATGAGAAGCGCTCCTGCGGCTCGTCGCGGTCTTCGTCCACATCGCCCATCATGTAACGGGCCGTGAGGTCCTTGGCTCGAAAGTCCTTCTTATGTTTGCTCATGCGCGACGTGCCAATCATCTGCTTGGATGACAGGCAGGAATGCCTGTCCTACCGAACTCCGGTCAGGTGACAAACCACGACCGCCAAGTATACTACATCTATTGTGAATACTAGGAAACCCGCCTGGAGCAAACTACGCGTTATTGCCGAAATCGTCCGCCTCCACCGAAACGGCCACGACCTCTCTTATAACCGGACGGCCGCACAGAATCAGGCGCTGGTGTCGGCCGCCGCCTACCACTTCGGCTCCTTCCGCCAGGCCGTCCAGGAATCCGGCATCGACTACGCCGGTGTCCTCCGCCGCCCGCGCTGGAGTGCCGGCCGCATCGTCGAACTCATCCGCAAGGCCAGGCGCGCCGGCGAAGAGTTGAACTGGGGCGCCGTCAGCAGACGCCACGACGAACTCGGCCACGCCGCCTTCGCCTCCCTCCAGAAACGCCTCTTCGGCACCTGGAACAAGGCCCTGGCGGCCGCCGGCGTCGACGCAGGCAAGGTTGCCCTCTATCGCCGCTGGACGAAGACCACGCTGGCGTCCGCGCTGCAGACGTTCCATTGCGCCAACCGGCCCATGAGCAGCGGCGACATGCAGAAGCGCGATCCGGGTCTCCACGCCGCCGCCCTGCGGCTCTTTGGTTCCTACGACGCCGCCCTCAAGGCCGCCAGGGTCGAACCTTCCGCCGTCCGCCGCCGCCGCCGCTGGACGCGCGACAGCATCCTGGCCGAATTGCGGTCCCTGCAGAAGAAACGGCCCGACTTTTCCGGGAAACTCGTCCGCGCCCGCTACGCCGCCCTGTACGGAGCGGCCATACGCAGTTTCGGCTCGTTCAAGGCCGCGGAACGTGCCCTCTGATTCAGGAACGCCCTATGCCCGGCATGACCGCAACCGCCGCAAACCTCATCCGCCCGCCCGGAATCCCCGTCCGCCGGCGCCTGCTCACCGCACTGCTCTACGTCCGTGCCATGCTCGTCGAGTTCCGTGGTACGCTGCTCGCCCTGGCCACCATCCTCATCCTCGGCGCCCTGCTGCTGATGCTCACTCCGCAGGACTGGCTTGGCGCCGCCCGGCCCGGCCCGGCCAAAGCCCTCTACGGCGCGTGGATGTCGCTGCTGGCCCAGTCTCCCTACGGCTCTCCAGAAGTATGGTATCTGATGATGATGAACGCCCTCTTCCCCGTCGCGGGCGCCATCGTCATCGGTGAAGGCGTCATCCGGCTGGCCATGCTGCTGGTCTCCTGGCGAACCGGGGAAAAGGAATGGATGCGCGTCATGGCTGCAACCTACAACGATCATGTCATCCTCTGCGGCGTCGGCCACCTCGGCTACCGCGTCCTCGAACAACTCATGGCCGCGAAGATCCCCGTCGTTGCCATCGAGCGCGACGAAGACGGCCGCTTCCTCCCCCAGGCCCGCCAGTTCGGCATCCCCGTCCTGATTCGCGACATGCGCGAGGACCAGGCTCTGGTCGACGCCGGCATCGCCACCGCCCGCGTGGTCATCATCGCCACCAACGACGACATGGCCAACCTCGAAGTCGCCCTCGATTCCCGGCGGATGAACCCCGCGATCCGCATCATCATGCGGCTGTTCGACCAGCAGATCGCATCCAAGATCGCCGGTGCCCTGACCATCGACGCCGCCTTTTCCGCCTCCGCCCTGGCCGCCCCCATGGTCGCCGCCATGGCTTTGGAAACCCGCATCCTTTCCACGGACGTCATTGCCGGCGTGCCGCACGTTTCGGCCGAAATCCGCCTCGGCGAGCACAGCGAACTGATCGGCCACGACGTCGTTTGGCTCGAGCGCGAGTGCCCCGTCCGCGTGCTCGCCCGCATCGCCGCCGACACCGCAGTCCAGTCC
>JBIOJL010000135.1:0-13605 GCA_044450885.1 Tepidisphaerales bacterium | reverse complement strand
GTGGCCACGGCGATGAGCGGTATTTGATATCCCACGGTGTCGGAGACGGCCGAAATCTGCTCGGGGGCATCGTCCAGCGCGGTGTTCGGCTTGGCGCTGAGGTCGATGCTCTTGACGTCGATCTTCAGGTCCATCGCGGGGTTGGAGGTCTGAAGGTTGGCAGGTGCCTGGACGACTTCGGTCTCGACCGCCACGTTCGACGGGTTGACGGCGATGTGGATGTTCGGCTTCTCCTCGGCCACGGTCGGGGCCAGCGGCAGCGACGCATCGGTCTTGCCGGAACTGATGTTCCGCTGCACCTCGCGCACCTTGAAATCCTCGGCCGGTGGTTCGGCCATGGAAAACTCGAACTGCTGAATGGCCGCCCGCTTGCCCGCGTCCTCTTTTGCCTTGAGCTTCCAGATGAACGCGATGCACCCGATGAGCAATGCCAGCAGCAGGCCGGCCAGCATGGCCCGCTTGTCGAAGACGACGTCGTCCCTGCCGCGCCGCGCCAGCGGGTCGATCGCGGCAGGGGGGGATGACGATGTTCTCGGGTCGCTACTCATTCCGGTTCCTATTCGCCTTCCTCGGTCTCAAACGCCGCGGAGACCTTGCTGATGCCCGACTGGGCGCAGCAGCGCATGACCTTGGCGACATGGTCCCATTCCACGTTGCGGTCGCCGCGGACGATCACGGCCTGGTCGCGGTTGGCGATCTTCGCCTTGGACAGTTCGTTGGTCATCTGGGCCAGCGAGTAACTGGTGTTGTTGACGCGGTAGTCGGCCCGGCCGCCGGGGAGGTTGCGCACGTTGACGATGATCGGCCGCGCCGGCGGCGCCTTCACCTTGAGCACCTTGCCGGCCGTGGGCAGTTCGATCGACATGTCCGTTTCCAGGCTCTCGACAAAGCTGGAGGCGACGAGCAGAAAGAGGATGATCGCGAAGATGGCGTCAACCATCGGCGTCATGTCGACATTGAGAGGCTCGTATGGCTCGCGGTCGAATTTCATACGCCGACCTCCGCTTTCTCGCCGTCCGTGGCCTTGGCCATCGTATCGCCGGCTGTGCCGCGGGCGGCCTTTTTCGCGGCCGCCAGTTTCTTGCGTTTGATGACCAGTATCTGGTGCATGAACTGCTCGGTCAGCCGCTCGGCTTCGCTGATGACGCCGCCCAGCATGGCGCTGAAGATGAAGTACGCGAAGACCGAGGGGATGGCCACGAGCAGGGCAGCGGCGGTGGAGAACAGCTTCACGCGGATGCCCGCCGCCAGCGCGGTCGCCTTGGCCGCTCCGCTGGTCATGGCGACCGCTTCGAACACCACCACCATGCCGACAATCGTGCCGAACAACCCCAGCAGGGGGGCGGCAACCGAAATGACGTTGATGAGTTTCGCGGGCGTACGCAGGCTGTTGATCCGCCCGGCCGCCACCATTTCGCAACGGCGTTCGATGTCCTCGGCCGTTGATGTCTCAAACCGCTCGGTCATGGCCCTGCAGACAAGCGGTAACAGTCCGCGTTCCCGTAGCGACGCCTCCTCGAATTTGTCGAGATCGCCCTTGGCCAGTGCCTCCGATGCTTCTCGCACAAAACGACGCGGGCATTGCCGGGATTTGCGATACAGCACGATGCAGTTGATCGAGAGCATGATCATCACCGCGGCCAGGCCGGCGATGAGATAGACCGGCCAGCCGCCGGTATTGACCAGGTCCAGCAGCGTCTGCCGCACCGCGATCTGCGGCGGGCCGGGGTTCTTTTCATCCGATGCCTGCACGCGCACGAGTTTGCGGTCGGGGTTGTTGGTGCCGGCGATCCGCTCGATCTCAAATTTGCCATCGCGAGCGGCGACGTCAGTGACCTTGTAGTAGGTCTTGAGCCCATCCGTGTAGATGTCATCGCGCTTCAGATTGGCGATGTCGTCATCCGTGCGGATCGTGAAACGCTTGTGATCGCCCGGCCCGGCGTCCTGGAGAAGAGCTTTCACCGGGTCTTCGCGGGAATCGCCCATGCCCAGCGTGCTCAGGTCGAGTTTGTCCTCGACGGCGGCCGCCATTGCCGGCCGGGAACAGGCGGCCATCAGGACGATGGTGGCTGCTAAGAACCAGGACAAACATACGCGTCCGGTTTCCCTTTCGGGTGCCACGGCTTGTCTGCTGCAAGCCGTGTCCGCGTGACCACGAAGCACGGCTTGCAGTAGACAAGCCGTGGCACCCCCGAATCGAGACCGTTGCCCCCGATCAACTCTTACGACCACATCGATCCGCCAAACACCACGCATATACAACCTCCGGTTCGGGGCTTTGCCCCGCGCTGGTCGTCATTTGCCTTTGCCGTTCTGTTTTGCCAATTCCTTCTGGACCTCGGTCAGGAGAACCCTGGTTTCCGCCAGGATCCTCGGGTCGCCCTTGATCGCGCCGCCTCGTTCGAGGTAGTCACGGGCTTTCTCAAGTTGCCGAAGCTTGATCGCGCACCGGCCGGCCTCCAGCAGCGACGCCTCGCGTGGATACGCCACGCTGGCCTCGAAGTATTTCATCGCCTCGGCCGGGTCGGCCGCCACGGCGAACCGCCCGGCCCAATAGTACGCGTCGGCTTTCACATCTTCGTAGGTGTCGCTCCCGGCGATCTGCAGCAGCAGCCGTTTGGCCGCATCGGTCTGTCCCTGGCCGCCGCGGGCCAGCGCGGAATAGACATCCATACGCGAGCGACGGTCGGATTTGGGCCACTCGGCGACGAAGTTCTTGCAGACCAGTTCCAGGTCCGGCCAGGCTTTGGCTGCCGCATAGCCACGGGCCGCCCAGACGTATGCCTCCTCGATGGCCTCGAAGCGCGGGTAATCCTTGATGAGCGGCCGCATGAACGCGAGTCCGCCGGTTTCATCGTACAGCTTGAAACAACTCTGCCCGGCCATGAACAGGGCCTGCGCCCGCGACTTGCTGCCGCGTAATTTCGCATCGTCTACGAAAGGAGACAACGTCTTGGCGCAACGGAGCCAGTCTTCGCCCTTCCAATAGAGGAAGCCCAGTGCATAGCGCACATCGCCCATATCCAGTCCCATCGGCGGGGCGATTCGCACTCCATCCCACGTCTGCTGGCCCTGCCGCAGCCGATCCCGCATGGGCAAGGGAATCGGTCGGCCCATGTCATTGAGCCGGTTCTCGCCATATTCGTCGAGGATGGTCGCGTACGCCTCGGTCGCCTCGGCCGCCAGGCCATCCTGGGCTGCGTGATACGCCATCAGCCGAAGCCCGGAAATCCGGAATCGGTCGTCACGGTGGCCATTCAAGTAGGGTCGATAGACTTCCAGCAACTTGGTGGTCCGTCGCAGGGCCGCGTATTCCCGGCCGAGCGCATACCGCGCGATATCGGCCATCTCATCCCGCGCCGTGGCGTTCTTCGGCTGTCGGCCGCCGCGCGCTGTGCTGCCACTGAACATCGAGAGGTATTCCCGGAAAACCGCCGCCGCCGTGTCGTGGTCCTCCACCTCGGAGAAGAGTTGCCCGGCCCTCATCATCGCGCCTTTGACGTACTTCTGCGCATCCTCATCGTCGGTCCAGAAATAGTACCCCTTCCTAAATCGCGTATCGTCCAGATCCAACGAGGGCAGATGGGGATTGACGACGGTCGTCCACAGCGTCTCGGCCGCCTTCTTTTTGGCCTCGCGGGTCTCGCCGGCCTTGCCCTTGAGCATCTCCATGCCCAGCCAGTATTGCGCCTCGGCCAGCCGTTTGTTCTGCGTGGGCAGGTTCCGAACGATCCACTGGTATGCCGTGACCATGTTCTGTTCATGCCCTTGCAAGTACCACGCGTGCGCGATCCGCACGGCCGCCTCGTAGACCTGCTCCACTTTCTCATCCACTTTCGCCGGCTTCCAGGGTCCGTCCGCGAACTCGCCCATCGCATCCTGCTTCGGTCCATAGACGCGGATGAACTCGCGAAAAGTCTTGGCCGAATTCGAGAAATCCTTTTTCAATAGGTAGAGCTCACCCAGATAGAACCGCGACTCGCGCGAAAGATCGGACATTGGCCCATGCTCGGCGATCAGCTTCGTGGTCAGAGTGATCGTGCCGTCGATCAGTTCGGGTGTATCCGACCGGGTCGCCAGGCTCTTGACGTATTCCAGCGTCTTCCGCTCGAGGGCTGCATCCTGTTTGGCCGCGTCCAGCTTTCGCCCGGACATGTCGATTAGGTCCGCATACGCTTTGGCCGCTCGTTTCTTGTCACCGGCCCGTTCGGCGCACAGCGCGATGTTCTCCAGCGCCGTCTGCCGGTAGGGATTCGTCTCGGTCGCATCCACCGCCATGCATTTCTCAAACGCCGCAACCGCCTTCGCCATGTCTTCCCGTGTGGTGCCGCTGGCGTAAGACATCCCGGCCATCTGCCATGCGTAGGCTCCCATCGCCTGCGAGGCGAGCACGTCCTTGGGATAAGCTGCCGAAAGTTTCTCGTACTCCGGTCCCAGCGTCGCTACGTTGTTGTTGCCCTTACGCGACATGGCCGAAAAGCGCCGGTCCAGCAGGAACAACTCCGCCTCGGCGGCCTCGGCCGTTCCCGGTTTCTCGACGATCCGCTTCTTCAGGAGATCGACATCGGCCTCGGTAACCGTCTCCGGGGCGATGGCGTCGCTGGTCTTGTTCAGTTGTGCCTCGCATTCGAGAATCCGGCCCATCACGTTGATCCGCGATCCGGTGGACCGCAGCTTGACGTAATAGTCCATCGCCGCCGCGTAGCTCTTCTTCTGATACTGCTGCTCGGCCAGCCGGAAATAGCACTGTTCGAGAATCTCGTTCTTTCGCTCGCCCTCCGACTCGCGGGCCAGCCGGGCCGCCTCTTCGTAGCGGCTCATGGCTTTGTCCGAGTCCTTGAGTTCCTTGAAATAGAGTTCCGCCGATTGCAGCATGGCCTCGGCCGCCAGCCCGCGGGTCTGGACTTCCTTCGACCGTCCCAGCGCATCCAGTGCCTCGGCCGCCTTGGCGAACTCTCCCTTGTCGCGATAGCAAAGCCCGAGCAGGTAATTCGCGCCGAGCGCCTCGGGCGCCCGCGGATAACGCTGCCGCAACTGCTCGCAGAGCGAGATGGTCTTGTCGAACTGCTTCTTCTGCCGGAACAGATCGGCCGCCCGCAACAGAAGATCGGGAATCTGGTCATTGCGTGGGAAACTGGACGCCAGATCCTGGATCGCGGCGACGACCTGCCCGGTATCCTCCGCCCGCAGCCAGAGCATCGCCAGCTTGTACGCGGCCTGTTCCGCAGTAGCTGCGTCCCCTTTGCGGCGCAGCAGGTTGAACTTCGCGGCCGCCTCCGGGTATTTGCCCAGGATGGCATAGTAGCCGCCGGTCAGCCCCAGCACCTCGTCCTCGTACAGCCCGGCCCCCTCGGCCAGCATCTTCTCAAAAGTCTTGATCGCCTCATCGTACTTCTTGTTGGCCGCATACAACTTCGCCAGCGTATAGAACGCATCCGGCCGGTTGCGGAAATTCCCCTGCTTGGGCGCATCCGTCACTTCCTTGAGCCTGGCCACGGCCTCATCAACCATGCCCATGGCATCGAAGCATTTACCCAGCCGATACCGCGCCTCCGGCACCTGCGAGTGATCGGCGTTCTGCTTGAGAAAATCCTCGTAAACCTGCACGGCCCGCTGCGGCTTGCCGCTCTTCTCCAGTTGCCCGGCTTCCTTGAGCATCTCCTCGGGAGTGGCCGCCGGCGCAGATGCGCCGGGCCACAGCAACAGGACGGCGAGAATGAGCCATCGCACCGTCATGGTTGGGCCTGCTCCTTCCCGCTGGCCTTGAACGGCTCATGTTCCCGCGCCCTGACCGCATACGGTGACGCCGGGTACTTGGTCGCCACTTCCGTGAAGCGTTTGGCCGCGCCGGCCGAATCCCCCAGCTTCTCCAGGCACACACCCAGCCAGTAGGTTCCGCGCACGCGCGCGTCACTCGCCCTGGCCTGGAAGAGGAGCGTCTCAAACGCCTCCCTGGCCTTGGCCCATTCACCTCGTTCAACAAAGATCAGCCCGACGCGGACGGCGGCCTCGCCCGCCAGGGCGTCATCCGGGGAATTCCGGGCCGCCGACAGTTTGGCCACCGCATCTTCGATCCGCTTCTTGTCCAGATCGACCATGCCGAGCACATAGTAGATCCAGGTGGCCTTCGTCTTCTGCTCGTTAGTCATCCGCTCCTGCTGCTGGTCGCTCAGCTTCTCGTAAGCCAGCACGTACTTGAGCGCATCCTCGGGGAATTCCCGCTCGAGCGCCTGGCCCAGGGTATACCTGAGTTGGAAGACGATCATCGAATCCACGAACGAGGCCAGCGACCCGGTTTCCTCCTTGGCAATCGCCTGATACTCCGCCAGCGCCTCGGCGGTCTTTCCCAGCCGCACAAGGGACCGAGCATAGTTTTCCCAGACGGCGAGCAGTTGCGACGTCCCCTTGGCCAGCCCCAGCGATGACTTGTACGCGGCCGCGGCTTTCTCATAGTCGGCCAGGTCGAAGTAGACCGATGCGGCCTCGATGTCCAAATCGCGTTTCTCCTCCGGATCGGTCGCCGTTTTGCGCAGTTCCTCCAGCGTGCTCAGCACTTTCGCGTAGTCACCCATGCCCTTGTGAATGTCGAGCATGAGCCGGCTGACGTCGCGCCGCCGCTCCGTTTTCGGATAGCGGCCCAGCAGCAGATTGCAATTCTCCAGGGCCTGCTCCATGAGGTTGTCGTGCTTGTAGACGGCCGCCAGGCGGAAGTACGCCTTCTCGGCAACCTCGGCGTTGACATTCTCCACCCGGCAGGTCAGCCCCGCCTGCCGCAATACGTCGGCCAGCAGCGCCAGCCCCGAGACATCCTTGAACGCCGGCCGGTCGATCCTGGTGACGTCGGCCGCGACGGCCGGGTCGATGCGCACGCCCACATGCGTGTGTACCTGCACGAAATCCGCGAACTGGCTCAGCGACATTCCCTCGAACTTCCCGCGCAGTGGCTCGGACAGCGCGAACAGCGAGTCATACGACAACTGCTCCTTGAACTTCTGCGGCGCGAATTCCTCGCCCTCGACCGCCTTGGCGATCACCAGCCGCTCCTCGGCCGCCCGCGCGTAATAGTTCACCGCCTCACGCTGTTTCTTCTCCATCTCCAGGGCATAGCCGATCCAGAAACACGCCTGCTGATAGGTTTCGTTGTCGGGGTTGTCGAAGAGCTTGAGATAGGTCTTGAGTACCTGCTTCATCTTGGGATAGTCGCGCAGGTTGTAGTAGTTCACCGCCACCGCGAAGAGCGCCTTCTCCGCGTACTTGCCGGTCGGGTCGATCTTGCGGGCCTCGTTAAATGCCTTGTTGGCGTCTTCGTAGTATTTAGTGCCGAGATCGCGCGCCACGATGCGGAAGCGCAAGCCCGCTTTCTCGGTGACGGCGCCCAGGATGGCCGCGCATGTGGCATCGGCGTTCGGCGCGATCCCGGCCAGATCCTTCTCGCGGATCTCCACGCCCAGTTTCGCCTGTTTGTCCACGCTGTCGGCCCAGAGCATGCGCGTGCCGGAAAGTTGTTCGAGGCGCTGGATGACATCGTAAGCCATCACGCCCGAATCCTGCCCCTTGGTCGTACCGTGAACATTCCGCCACGGGCCATAGTTTCGCGTCAGTCCCTTCAACCGCGACCCTTCCTGGCGCATATCGTACACCTCGATCACGGCCTCGGCCGGCTCCTCGCCGCTGGTCTTGGCGGGTGCGATCGTCGGTGTTCCGTCGGCCAGACCAATGTCCGGCGCCACCCTCTGGGTCTTTGAATCCAGCACCATTTCCAGCGCCCGATCGACGGTGTACTTCCCATCCTTAACCGTCAGCCGCTTGCTTTCCAGGTAGTCGGCGATGGTTCCATGGCCCCGCGCCGTCGGCCAAACAAACGCCACACCGGATGCCTTGGACAACGCCAGCAGTGCATCTTTCGCTGCCACATTCTCCCCGCCACGCGGCCAGTGGATGGCGACCTCGCGCGACATCCGCCCATCGGTCCGCATCGCATCATCCGTGCCGAAACTGATCGTCTCCTTCGCACAGAGATAGATCCCGTAGTCGCGCTGCGACGTCTTCTGCTGCATCTCATACGCGGCCCGGCTGTAGAGTGTCCCGGCCGTGTACCACAACTTCACCGCATCCTCGGCCGGCAAATCGCGCCCGCGCCGCGCCGCCCCGGCGTACTGGTCGGCCGCCTCCACAAATCGCCCCTTGGATTTGTAGAACTCGGCCAGATCGAGACTCAGTCTCGCAAAACGCGGGTCGCTCCCGTAGTCGGCCTCAAGCTCGGCGAAACGCTTCTCGGCCTGCTCTCGATTCTCAGGTTTCTCCGACTTGAACAATGCCTCGAGCATCGCCAACTCAATCCCCTTGACCATCTCAAGCTGCTTAGGCTCGACCAGTTTCCTGGCTTCACGCAGCCATCCCGCCGCTTGGTCAGCGCTGGGATGTTTCACATACGTGGCGCCCAACGCCACCAGTTCCTGCGACGGATTCATGCTCGCCAGTTCCGCCAGCGCCCGCGTGTAGAGCACCTCGCATCGCAGCACCCGCCATCCGGCCTCGCCCAGGCCGTCACCCTTGTAGACCTTCTCATCCAGCAGCCGGTCGGCCACCGCCGCCACCGCCTCGTAATTCGGCCCCTTGTTCGGCTTTTTCGTCTTCTCATCCAGCACGATCTTCGCATGTACCCGCACAAGCTGCGCCAGCGCCTGTGCCGCCTCCGCCGTCCCCGGTTTTTCCTTCGCGAGGCGCTCCCATGCCTTGAGCATTTCGTCAGCACCGGCCGCGGCACCCACATCGACACCCTTCTTGGCCAGCTCCGCCAGCGTATCTTTCGCCAGCTTCGCCGATGACGTCATCGGGTATGCCTGAAGGACACGACAGAGCATGTCAGTTGCCTTCTTGGTAATCTCAGTTGCCTTGGCCTTGTCCGGTTCCTTGTCCGCGCGGTCGAGGTATATCGAAGCAGTCCAATAGGTCGCGCTGGCCGCGTGATCGGGCGACGTCATCGCCGCCGCATACGCCCGCAGCGCCTCTTCCTGCAATCCCTTCTCGCGATACAGATCGCCGAGCACTCCCTGCGCCTGGCCATAGCCCCGCGCCTGCTGGCCAACCTGCTTGAGCCACTCCTCCACCTTGCCCGCGTTGCTGTCCGGCTTGGCTCGTTCGGCCAATCCCAGCAGCAGGCACACATCCCACTTCGTCGGTCCATCGCTCATGTCGGCCAGCAGGTTCTTCTCCGTCAGCCGCGCGATCACCTGGGCGTAGTCACCCTTCTCATACGCCATCTTCGACAACAGCAGTTTCGCCCGCAGTTTGAGTTCCGCGTCATACGACACATTCTCCAGCCACTTGGTCGCCTCGCCGTACTGTTTCTTTTCCAGGTTGATCACCCCGAGTTGCAGCGCCGCGTTGTCATGCGTCTGCTCATAGGCCGGCGGCACCGGCTGTTTCTCCTTCTCCAGGTCCGCGATCATTCGCCGGTAGTTGTTGACGATCCGGCCATACAGCCCGATCGCTTTGTCCTCCTGGCCGATGCTGCGATAGAACTCGCACAGCACCTCATCCGACTCCATCGCCGCGGCCGCGCCATACTTGCGGGCCTCGCCGACGATCCGGTCGTGCAGCGCCACCATCTCCCGCTCGGCCGCCGCGCCCTTGTCGGCCAGTAACCGCATCTTGAACACCAGCAACACGCCCACCCGCGCATCGCCCGGCCGCTTGGTCACGAAGGCATCGATGCGCTCGCCGGCCGAGTTTGCCTCCTTGAGTCGGAATGCCACACACGCCAGCCGATACTCGGCCACGGCTTTGTCCGCATCGCCGGCTGCGTTTCGCGCGGCTTTGGCGAAGAATCCCCGGGCGTCTTCATATTGCTTGAGAAGGTAGTGGCATTCCCCGAGCATCAGGTGCTGTCGTGCAACAGTATCGTCGGTCTTGCCCTTGACCTCTTCGGATAGAACCCTGATGGCGTCGTTGTACTGCCGGTTCTTCATCAGTTCGGACGCCCGCCGAACCGGCGCATCTTCCGCACCCGCGATTGCCGCCAGAAGGAGAGACAGAATCAGCGCCCGACCCACGCACCCCCAGGCACGCTCCCGTGCGAAAGTACACATCGACTCTCCGCTGGCAAGCTCCCGCCGCGGTCCGCCGCGCCACCACTGGCCGGTTCATGTTGAGAGATACCTTGTTGGTGGTCCGCCGTTGCGACGGCATGCTTTCGCCATGGGCTAACATATGTCGCCCCTATCGGGGCTGAATACACTCGATGTGATCCGGTGCCTGCACCGGGCCAGTTGCTTTCGCCACCGCCGCCGGTAACTATCCCCACCGTGCCCACGCTGATCCCCATCTCCTCGCTGGATGACCCGCGGATTGCGCCCTATACCCGGCTCAAGGAGCGCGATCTTTCGCGCGAAGGCGGCCGGTTCATCGCCGAGGGGCACATGGTCGTGCAACGACTTCTCGGCTCACGTTTTCGGGTCGAGTCCCTGCTGGTCGCCCGCGATCGTCTCGACGCCATGCGCCCGCATATTCCGCCGGGGACGACGGTCCATGTCGCCGAGCACGGGCTGGTCAATCGCATCGTTGGTTTCCAGTTTCACTCAGGCGTGATGGCCATCGCCTTCAAACCCCCTTCGCTTTCGCTCGACGATCTGGCCCGGACTTGGGCCGATCAACCCCTGACACTCATGGTCCTTTCGGAGATCACCAAGACCGACAACCTGGGGTCGCTGTTCCGCATCGCCGCGGGCTTCTCGGTTTCGGCGGTGGTGCTGGGCCCGCGATGTTGCGACCCGTTCTATCGCCAGTCGGTTCGCGTTTCGATGGGCGCCGTGTTCACCATGCCGATCGTCCGCAGCGAGGATCTCATCACAGACCTGGATATGCTGAGGAGTCGGCATGGCTTCGACGTCGCCGCGAGTGTTCTGGCAGATGATGCGGAGCCGCTGGCTCTGGCGACTCGGTCGCGTCGGCTGGCCCTCGTATTCGGCAATGAAAACACCGGCCTGACGCCGGATGAGGTCGCGGCCTGCAATCGTCGCGTGATCATCCCCATGGGCTCTGGCGTGGACTCGCTCAATGTCTCCGTGGCCGCCGCCGTTGTCCTCTATCACTTCACGCAGGTAGCCGTTCCCGGCACGTCCTGATGCTACCTGATGCTACCCTGTCTTGGCGGGCAGTAGAGCCGACGCCCTCGTCGGCAGGGACTGAGAATGCCGCTCGAAGATGCCGGTGAGGGCACCGGCTCTACTTGACTACGCCCGTATGTCCAGTTTCGGCGGCTCGTCTTTATCTTTGTGTTGCTTGGCTCTGCGCCGCTCGGGCAGGTTCGGGTCATGGTCCTCGGCCTGGCGGATGGCATCGGCGCTTTCGACCTGGTGTTCGAGCTGATCGCCCGTCAGTGCGACATTCCGAGCCAGATTCTGCACGCGCCGAACCTGCCGTTCCTTGGTCGCGGCCTGTTTCTGCTGGACCTGACCCTGCTGCACGACCCAGGTAAATGGATTGATCTGGCTCATAACCGTGTCCGGCTACTCTTTTATCGGCACCATGCCGGCTCTCAATCAAGCAGAAAGTGCCCGGAAACGCAGAAACTGCGTTCTGGAGGGCCGCAGTCGCTTGCGGGTGTTTGTAGCCGCGATCCCTCATCGCGGTTCCATGCGGAATTTAGCCGCGATCGCCGATCGCGGTCCCGGCCGTGCGGGAGCACGGCCCTCCCGGATTCGTGGCGATCAGTTCCCCGTCGTGGCAGTCGAACCGGCGCCGTCGCCGACCATGCTCGGCGGAACAATCTGTGCGGTCACGCCGTGGTTCACCTTGGCCTGGTCGACCGCCTGGATGTCGGTCGCGCTCACCGTCTTCAGCGAAAGCTGGGCGTCGGTGATGAGCTCGCCTTTCACACCGACGAACTTATCGATGAAGCTCGCGAACTTGGGGTCGTTGGTCCGCACGTAGCACAGCGATCGGCCTGTCGCCGGATCGGTGATCCGGTAGAGCGTCTGATTGTCGCCCGGCTGAACGGCAGATGCCTGAAGCAGGCCCAGCGCCGTGAAGGTGGTTATGCCCGCGTCAACCTTGTCCTGAGCGGCGGCGCGCTCCTGCTGGGTCTTCGCCAGCTTCACAGTGGCCTCGGCCATGTCCTTCTGAGTCGCCAGCCATTGTTCCCGGTTGCGATTCTTGATGACGAGAATCTGCAGGCGAACGTCGGCCTGAATCTTGTTCTGGCCGGGCAGGTACTCGTTCTGTATCAGCTTCTTGCAGGTTTCGATCAGTTCCGGGTAGGGGCGCTCGCCCAGGGGCCTGGCGTCGGCGGCCTTGGCGTCGAGTTCGAACCTCTCGTACTCCGCCATCGCGATGGCGACATGATCCACCTGGGGCTCCGGCGGCTTGATGTCCACAGTCGCCGGCCGGGTGGTCGGGGGCTGCGTGGTGTCGGACGCGAAAATCGGCCGCGTGGTCGGCCCGTTGGCGCCGGTTGCCGACGCGATCGGCTTTTCGTTGATCTGCTTGACCGGATCGACGAACTTCTGATGCACGTACAGATAAGCCTCCGCAGGGGGCTTGATCATGTAGTACTCATCCTGCTCGCCGATGATCTGCACTTCAGCGCCTTTTTGCAGTTTGCACTGCACGGTCACCTTCATCGGCACCAGGTTGGAGCCGGCGCGCACGTTCAGCGTGTCGGCCGTCACCTTGCCGGTGCCGGCGTTGCCTTCGCGGTTGACGAACGCCTTGGCCACCACGCTGAACGAGCCTTCAGGGGGCACGATCTTCAGCCAGTCGAACTTCACGCCCACGACCGTGACCGGCGTGCCCTTGTCGACTTTGGCGGTGGCGTAGTAGTTCTCGCCAGGTCCGGAGCGCACCTGCACGCTTGGCGCGTTGGTCGCGCCCAGGAACTGATAGCGGGAGTTCTCGACCTCAGGTTGCGCCGACGGTGGAGCAACCTGCGCGGAGACACCCGTCGCGAACAGTGTGCCGAGAATCGAAGCAGAGAAAACAGCCGTTAGAAGTGAAAGACGAGCAGCCATGTTGGCACCTCCGTGTGCTAAAAGCTCGCGTCGCGCGATCTTCCTATCGCGTCACTGACCTATGGATTGTACCATCGGAACTCAAACCCGCAATATGCGGGGCCGATTCCAACAAATCGGTATTATGACCAGTGCCGTGGGAAAGTAAAGTGGTTTCCCGGATGTCACTTCACCGGGCGTGCCCACAAATCCGGGAGGGCCGTGCTTCTGCACGGCCGGGTGTGGTCACCCGCCGAAGCGGCCGCAGGGGACTGCGGCCCTCCCGGAAGAATGATCACGCTCCTTTCGCCGGTCGCGTGGCCAGCGTGAACAGGGCTTCCCACGTGAGGTCGATGAGGGCCGCCGCTTCTGGGCCGGATTTCGTGGACCAGATGGCGCGGAGGAGGCCGTCGAGCCCTTGGCGTGAGAGGGGTATCGCCGGACGCGGCAGGGGGGCGACGGACTGACCGAGGGTGTCCCACTGGCCGAGCAGCGAGAGAACCGCGGCGGCCGCGCCTTTGGCGAGGTTGGTCGGACGGATGCCATATTGCAGTGCCAATCGCATGGTTCCGAAGAGGCGGTCGTCGTAACCGAGTTTGCGGACCTGGTCGCGGGT
>JBIOJL010000134.1:0-13695 GCA_044450885.1 Tepidisphaerales bacterium | reverse complement strand
TTACTGTTGTTGTGTTGGTTCGTTGTACGGCTTACTGGCGGTCTTTCTTAGCGTTATATTCCGCTTAAGGGTATGCGTTGTTGCGTTAACATGTTTTTCCGCGTCCGCTGATGCGGACCCTACAACTTGTTTCCTTGTGTCGCCAGGCTCGATATAGTTTCCATCCATGCGATCATCAATGTTCGCCATCGTCCTTCTTTTCGCGCTGGTAATCGGGGCATGGTCGTGCGTCTATGCTGCCGAGTCCCCCACAACCAGACCAACCACGCAACCCGCGAATCGCGGGCCGGAACTGACAGTGGCGTTTCCGCTGAAGAAACCGCTGATGATTGCCTATAAGGATCTCGGCTTCACGGTGTTGTCAAACAAGCTCGATGACGATGGAGCATCGCGCGATTACCAAGCCTATTCCGGCGGAACCGCATCCAGGGTGAGGGTACACATGGAACGCGGCGAGAAAGCTGGCG
The DNA here is from genome assembly GCA_044450885.1 of Tepidisphaerales bacterium. Lineage (GTDB taxonomy): Bacteria > Planctomycetota > Phycisphaerae > Tepidisphaerales > Tepidisphaeraceae > JANYKD01. Next base: position 13,228 of record JBIOJL010000134.1, on the reverse strand, counting down.
ACACGGCTGCCCGCGTTCGCGATGTCTACTGGGCCGAGACCAAGAAGCAGGACGTGCAGGAAAATATTAAGGACGAGAAGTTTGTCGATATCGGGGAGTTCGCGGCGGTCGAGTACACGGTCGCGGTGGGTTCACGAACGAGCATCAAGGGGTACGCACTGTTTTCGGCGCGAGAGGGTGTGTGGTTGGATATCCGCTTGGAAAAGGTGATTTTCGCGGAGAAAGATCGCGACACCCTGGAATCCTTGGCTCGCTCCGTACGCGTGGCGCCAGCGCTTCCTTGACGCCATGCCGTCAGACCCCTTGTAGAGATCTCGGTGGCCTTCAGCGTAGACGGCCCCGCGAGTGGGACCAGCGTCCTCGCTGGCCCGGACTGCCAGACGATTCACGATTCAGGATGGCCAGCGGGGACGCTGGCCCCACTAAACACTTGCCTTTCTCAACAGTATCCCGCATTATCACGTGGCCATCAGCGAAGGACATCGAAAATGAGACCCGGAATCAAGTGTTGTGTACTCGTGGCACTGGCCGTTTGGGGCGCGATTCTCGCGGCTTCAGTTCAGGGCCAGGCCGATCCCTACCAGGCAATCATCAAGCGCGACTTCGGCACCAACGCTGCGGACCTCGCCGCCATCGAGAAGGAAATTGGCGACACCAAGCCCGATCATTACGCCGGGATCGAGGTCAGACTCCTTGCCGTTCTCGAATCCCCTGACGCCACATTTCCGGCCAAACAGTTCGTCTGCCAGATGCTCCGCACCGTCGGCTCGCCCAAGTGCGTCCCGGCCGTCGCCAAGCTTCTGACCGACGAGAAGCTCTCGCATGTCGCCCGGCAGGTCTTTCTGGGCATGAAGGATCCGGCTGTTGATGATGCCCTCCGCAAGGCCCTCGGGCAGACCCAGGGCAACCTGCGCATCGGCATCGTCAACACCATCGGCGACCGCCGCGATGCCCAGTCGCTCGCAGTTCTGGCGACACTGCTGGCCGGTAATGACGAGGCCACGAGCCGGGTTACGCTCAATGCCATCGGCAAGATCGGCGGAGCGCCAGCGGCCGATCTGCTCGACAAGACCAAGGTCGCCGACACGCTCAAGGATGCCTGGGCTCATGCGTATTTGAAGACGGCGCAGAGTCTGGCCGCCAACGACGCCGCACGTTCGGTGAAGATGTATTACGACCTGCTCGACGGCAACTATCCGATGCCGGTTCGCGCGGCCGCGTTCCCGGCGGTTGCACAGGCTCTGAAGAATGAGGCGGTTCCGCTGGTCATCAAGACGTTGTCATCGCCCGAGGCCCTGATGCGCCGGGCGGCCGCGGGGTGTATCCTGACGCTTCCCGGCAATGCGGCGACCAAGACGTTTGTCGCCGCGCTGGCCGCCATGTCGCCGGAAGGCAAAGCCATGCTGCTCGGCGAACTGGCCGCCCGCGGCGATGCCGAGGGTGCCACCGACACCGTCAACAAACTCGTCGCCGACAAGGATTCGGCCGTGAGCCTTGCCGCCATCAAGGCACTGGCCCGACTGGGCGGTGCAGCCAGCGTTCCGGTGTTGTCGGCCGTCATCAAGGAACCGGCGCCCATCGGTCCCGAAGCCACCCGCACGCTCGTAGAACTTCGCGCCGATGGTGTGGGCGCGGCCCTAGTCAAGTTGTCCGAAACCGGCGAGCCGGCCGTGCGCGAAGCCGTGTTCGGCGTTCTGGCTCAACGCGGCCAGATCGACGCACTTCCCTCCGTCCGCAAGAGCATTGCCGACAGCGATGCCAATGTCCGCCGCGCCGCCTTGAAGACACTGGCGGCTTTGGGATCACAAGAAGATCTCCCCAAGCTCGTCGACATGCTGCTGGCCGCCAAGGATGACGCCGACCGCGATGCGTTCGCCCAGACCATCTCGGGTATCGGTGCCCGCATGGCCGACAAAACCGCCCGCTGCGAACCCGTGCTGGCGGCCATGTCCAAGGCCGACGCTCCCGCCAAGATCCGCCTGCTGACAATCCTCTCCACTTTCGGCGGCGCGCAGTCCCTTCAGGCTGTCAAGGCAGCGCTCGCCGGCGAAGCCGAAGTACACAAGACCGCAGTCCGCGCCCTCTCGAACTGGCCCGATGCGGCGCCGATCGCCGATGTGCTGGCCATCGCCAGGGATGACCAGGACAAGTCCAACCAGATACTCGCTCTCGGCGGCTACATCCGCATGATCGCGCTCGGCGGCCGGCCCGAGCAGAAACTGACGGCCTACCGTCAGGCACTGGAACTGGCCACCCGTGCCGATGAGAAAAAGCAGGTGCTGACCGGCCTGGGCGAAATCCGCACCGCCGAGTCTCTGAAGATGGTCGAGCCGTTCCTTGAAGATGCCGCCCTGAAGCGCGAAGCCTACTCGGCCTACGAGAAGATCGCCGAGGGCCTCGCCGGCCGCCAGCCGGGCATCGCCAGGGAGGCCCTGACGAAAGTCGTCGAGAAATCGCCCGACGGCGGCACGCGCAACAAGGCCAAATCGGCGTTGCAGAAGATGAAGTGATCGAAACTCGGCACCTGGATCAGGACGGGAACAACTGTCCAGATTCGGGGTGCCACGGCTTGTCTACTGCAAGCCGTGTCTGCGTGACCGCGAAGCACGGCTTGCAGTAGACAAGCCGTGGCACCCGAAATGGAAATCCCGACCGGCGTTGGTCTTCCGGTCCTTAGAGCACAGACCCACAGAACAACAGGACAGTTCGCATCGCAACGGAGATGAACCAATGAACAACAAGAACACAGCACGTCCGAGCAGCACCCGCCGCGGTTTCCTCAAGGCATCGGCCGCCGCCATCGCCTTTCCGCTCTTCGTCCCCGGCTCGGTCCTTGGAAAAGAAGGCCGCCCCGCCGCCAGCGAACGCGTCGTCATGGGTGGCATCGGCATCGGCAACCAGGGCGGCGGCGACCAGGGTGCCTACCTTGGCCGCGACGATGTGCAATACGTCGCCGTCTGCGACGTCAAGGAAGCCGTCCGCGAGAGCTGCAAGAACCGCATCAACAACCGCTACGGCAACCAGGACGCCAAGATGTACGGCGATTTCCGCGAGTTGCTCGCCCGCCCGGACATCGACGCGGTCCACGTCGCCACCCCCGACCACTGGCACGCGGTCATCGTCGTCCACGCCTGCCGCCAGGGCAAGGATGTGTATTGCCAGAAGCCCGAGTCGCTGACCATCAAGGAAGGCCGGGCAATGGTCAACGCCGCCCGGCAGTATGGCCGGGTTGTCTCCGGCGGCAGCCAGCGCGTGATGGAGGACTTCATCGGAACCGTCCGCGAGGTATGGAGCGGCCGGCTTGGCTCGCCCAAGGAAGCCAACGCCGACTGCGGGGGCCCGTCCAAGCCCTGCTATCTCGGCGGCGAGCCCGTGCCGGCCGGTATGGACTGGGACATGTGGCTCGGCCCGGCGCCGTGGGCCCCGTACCACCCGTATCGGTGCAGCGGCTCCTTCAACATCGACGGCACAAGCTGGCGCTCCTTCCGCGACTATTCCGGCGGCGGCATGACCGACTGGGGCGCCCACAAGTTCGGCGAAGTCATGTTCGCCGTCAACCGCATGGAAGAAGGCCCCGTCGAAGTCATCCCGCCCGACAAGGACCACGCGAAGCTGACCTATCGCTTTGCCGATGGGTTCATCATCACGCACGGCGGCGGCGGCGACCGGGTCATCTGCGACGGCAAGCCCGTCGAGCCGCGCGTCGTGCCCCGCTACAAGGGCACCGGCGGCATCTACGGCGACTTTATCCACTGCGTCCGCACCCGCGAGAAGCCCTTCCGCGACATCGAACGCGGCCACCGCACCGCCAGCATGTGCCACCTGGGCAACATCGCCTATCAACTCAAGCGCCCGCTCAAGTGGGACCCGGTCAAGGAAGAATTCGTCGGCGACGAATACGCCAATCGGTTCCTCGACCGGGCGCGGCGCGAGCCGTGGACGATTTGACCGGATGCGATCGCCGATCGCGGCCCGGCTGGTCTTGCCTTCGATTCCGCCGCTCGAGTAGTGGAACGTGGGTGGCATGGGCAAGTACTCTTGCCCGTGTCTCCGTGGCGTGACGTTGGAATCACGCATGGACGACCGCAGACCCCGTGGCACGGGCGTCTCGCCCGTGCGCTGCGGTACTCCGCAGCATCGCGTACGACCAACTGCGCGGGCTGCGGAGTCGGCTGCGACAGGCAAACTTGGAACGGCGCTATGGACTCGATCAGTCTGCTTCACAATGCCGCTCGGTCTTACTGCATAGACCGCATCGGCTATTGGCATGGCCGCTACGCAGAACTGGACAACGCGGGACGCAACACGGTTGCTCTGGCAGACGGAAGCCGGGCGTATTCGGACGATGCCTGGCGCATTTTCCCTCGCTATCGAATCCTTGAGGCAATCCTGCGAGACGTCGAACGAACAATCCCCGGCGACTTCACATCCGAGAATCAACTTCGCGACGTACTGTCTGCGAATGGTATGACGGCACCAAATCCCATCGGGGAAGACCCCGCGCAGCCTTTAGCGTCCGCTGCCGTTGCCGCCGAACGTAGCTTGTTTGCCGAGTTCGTTCGCGGACTAACGCCCGAGATGTGCGTCTCCGTGCCGCAATTGCCATTCAGGCACGTTCTTGGCAGGGACGATGGCGCAAAGTTGTGGGCGGCATTTGAAACAAAATGGGGCCGGTGGTATGGCGGCTCGTGCGAGGGCGGCCAGTCTCGGGAACATGTGACATTGCATACCGCCGCCATGGAGGCGCCGGGTGCCTATGAGCAACTCCGGCGCGTCGTGTCTCTGAGCGGTTTCACGCGGGTGATTGAACTGCGGGAAGGAGGCCATGATTGTGAGATCGATTTGGAAGGGGCATCATTTCTGTACGACGGTGAGGAGGGCTTCTGGACTTCGCGCGACCTGAACTGGATGGTCTACGTCTCGCACGAATCCTCCATCACGTTCGGTGGCTCATGGCTCGTTTCGGAAATGCGCGAGGTTCTTCCGCAGTTCGACAAATACCGTTACAAGGGCTGGGATGTCGCCATTTATTGACGATGTTCGCACCTGCGCCACACGTTACGGTATTCGCAGTCTGCCGAAGTTGGTTCGGGGTGCGGACCCTACTACCGAATCCCGCACACGGAGCATCACATGTTCAGATCCCGCCATGCTCCGACATCATCCCGCCTTCGCCAGCCGTCGGCCGCCCCGCTCGATGTGTCGCGCGAGAAAGTCGGCCGGGTTGCGGCTGATTTCCTCCAACAGCCGCCGGACAACAGGGCGAGGCATGCAGATTCCTTGCTCCCAGTGTTCGACAAGTTCCGCCGACACTCCCAGCAATCTGGCAAACACGGCCTGGCTTACCTGAAATCGGTCGCGCAGCTTTCGGACGCTCTTGGCGTCGTAGCTCGGCGGATCAGGAACCTCGACGGTTCGAACCGTGAACAGCTCGTGCAGAGGTTTGCCGGACCGCATGGCCTCTCCGAGTTCGGCCATCCCCTGAGCGATCCGCTGGGCAACCGTCGGACGGATCTTCGGTTTGTTCATGGCAGCATTCCTCGGTGTTCTTTCAACCATCGCCGGTACTCGTGAAGCATCGTGCGGAAGTAGACCTTGTCGCCGGCGCTCAGGTCATCCGCCTCCTGCTTCGTATATATCGTGAACAGGTAAACGACCGCAACCTCGGGAAAGACAGCGTAACAGACGCGCGTTGATCCACGTTTGCCTCGGCCCCAAGACGGCGGAGCGAAGCGCATCTTCCGCAATCCGCTCGTGCCCGGGATCACTCGTCCACCGTCCGGCCGATTCAATATCGTTGTCTCCAACGCTCGCAGATCCTCATCCTCCAACGCCAGATGGTTCCAGTCGGACGTGAAGACACGCAATTGAACAAACGTCAATCGCATCGAGGCATCATATCCTAAGATTTAGGACGAAGCAACCCCGAATCCCGTAAGCCGCCTTCAAGACAGGGCCCGCGCTACTTCTCTGTCCCCAGCATCCCCGCCAGCAGGTTGCCGATCTCGTCCATCCCGTACGGCTTCTGGATGATGGCCGCGACTCCGGCGGCTTGCAGGTCGGCGCGGGATTTATCGGGGATGTAGCCTGCGGCGATGGCCACCTTCACCTGCGGGTCGATCCGCTTGAGCTCGAGAAGGACATCCAATCCGTTCATGTCGGGCATGACCATGTCCAGCACGACCGCGAGAATGCGGCCGTGTTCTTTTTCGTACAGCTCGATGCCTTTGCGGCCGCAGGATGCGAGGATCACTTCGTATCCCAGTTGTACCAGCACCATGCTGGCCAGGGCGAGGATCGTCTCCTCGTCGTCCACCAGCAGGATCAGCCCGCGCCCTCGCGCTGGTTCCGAGCCCGCCTGGGCTTCCGCGATTACCACGGTCCCGACTTCCCGTCCCGCCGCCTGCAGGTCAAAGGGAACGGCCGAGCCGGCGTCGTTCTTGGCGGCCACCATCAACTTGGAACTGAGCTGTCCGGCCCGGCGCGCCGCCGCGATTATCGTGCTGACCATCTCCCGCTCGACGCCCGCCTGGCCGAGGCGCGTTTTCAGCATCTCGGCCGCCCCCAGGATGCCGGCCAGGAGGTTGTTGAAATCGTGGGCGACATCTCCGGCCAACCGGCCGACATCGCCCTCCTTCCGGATCTGGCGAAGCTGATCGTCCAGGCGGCGGTTGGCCAGCAGGAACATCCACGCCGCCGCAACCAGTGGCCCGGCTCCCAGAAGCGCCATCGCCGGCAGTGTGATGCCCGGCCTCCATGCGAACCAGTAAGCCCCGAACAGGATGATGACCACACCGGCCGAGCCGATGATGAGGCACAGCCGTGCTCGCCGGTCGACAGAACGCCATTCATTCTCAGGCATCGGTTACTCCGCCGCGAACCAAGCTGCGGCTGCATCGACCACCCCGGCAACTATAGCGTCCCCATGCGGCCCTGAAAACACCGAAATATCCCCCCAGCCTAAACGTTTTTGTGCCATCACGAACGGAGGATTGAGGCGGCTTGCCATTCAACTTGGCGTCGCGGAGAATGTCGCCATGAGCAATAACCATCCCGGCAATACGGGTTTTGGAATGATCCGGGCCGCGATTCGAACATCAGGCGCGTGCGCCGTGCTCGCGATTCTGGCCGTGTCGCTCCTGGGCTGCTCGAGCGCGCCGCGGGAGCCCGGGGACCCCGAAACCGCGGCTCGGGGTGCTTCGGGCAGGATCATCGTCTCGCGGCCGGCCGATTATCGCACCGTCTCACAATCCTGGGGCCAGCTCACCTGGTTTGTGTCCGCCGACCAGGGCAACTGTGACAGCATGACGGTCGGCGAGGCCACGCTGAAACCCGGCATGGAGAGCCCTCGCCACGTTCACCCCAACTGCGACGAAGTGCTGCACGTCATCAAAGGCACGATCCTGCACAGTCTCGAAGACGGCAAGCAGGTGAAGATGTCCGCCGGTGACACCGTAACCATCCCCAAGGGCATCGCCCACAACGCCAGGAACATCGGCGCCGACGACGCGGTCATGATCATTTCGTTCTCGTCGGCACAGCGAAAGGTCGTGAACGAGTGACATCCTGTCTGCCTATCGACTGGCGGTCGGGAATCGCCTAAACTTCAAGTGCCATGATCGATACTCAGACTCTGCCCGACAATGTCCTCACCACCCAACTCAAGAAGGTGGTCAACTGGGCCCGGCGGTCGTCGCTCTGGCCGATGCCGTTTGCGACGGCCTGTTGCGGCATCGAACTGATGGCCACGGCCTCCTCTCGCTATGACCTGGCCCGGTTCGGGGCCGAGGCCATGCGGTTCTCGCCGCGGCAGAGCGACCTGCTGATCGTGGCCGGCCGGGTGAGCATCAAGATGATGCCCGTCCTTCAGCACATCTACCAGCAGATGACCGAGCCCAAGTGGGTTATTTCCATGGGCGCCTGCGCCAGCACCGGCGGGGTGTTTGACACCTATGCCACAGTGCAGGGTATCGACCAATTCATACCTGTCGATGTGTATGTCCCCGGCTGCCCGCCCCGGCCGGAAACGCTCATCGAAGGGATCATGGCCATCCAGCGCATCATCGACAGCGATGGGCTGCCGCCGTCGGGCAAGCGGCGGCCGCTGCAGTTGGCGGTGGAGCCAAGCTCCAAGCCGCGGCCGCAGCCGGTGGGGCTGACGATTGGCGGGCAGGCGGTCGGCGTGGAGTGAGTTGGTAAATTGGGGAAATTTGACTTGAACTGGCGGGCGAGGCGCGTAGACTCTTTGGGCTGGTAGAACGAGTGTTGGGCCCGCACCTCACAGGTCAGATCTTGAATAGCGAGAAGCGACAACATCCCGGTGAAGAGGGTCTCCACCGCGTCATCGCCTTCGATGAAACCGATCGGGCGATCTGGCCCGTGGAGGAGATCCGGCGCATGTTCCGCATGCAGCTCGGCGCCCGCCTGCATCTGGAGCTCGAGCGGGCCGAGCTATGCGACCGTGACCTGGTGCGGGTGCTGGCTGACCAGTCCAGCCCGCCGATCCACAGCGTGGCCGATCTGCTCTACCATCCACGCCCGCCGGTGGATCTCCTCTGGGCCATCAAGGACTTCGCCAAGGACCGCAAGGAAAACCCCGCCTCGGAAATCGCTCCGGAAGTCGCACTGACCATTTACTATGCCAGCATCGCCGCGGCCCTGACCCGTTGCGGCGAGCGGATCACCTCGCTGACCGACGACGAGCTTGGCACGGGGCTCAACTGGGTAATCAAGCAATCCTGGCTGGACGACCGGATGCACAACCTGATCGCCCGGGGAATGAACCATCTGCGTCTGGGACGCCATTTGTGGCGCAAGCCGTAGCCGCGTCGGCCTTCGCGGCACGAAGCCGCGATCGGCGATCGCGGCTACAGGGTCATCGTGGCGGGGGACCGCGATCGGCGATCGCGGCTACAGGGGCATCGCGGCGGGGAACCGCGATCAACGATCGCGGCTACAAACGGGTCATCGCGGGCCGGGAACGCGATCGGCGATCGCCGCTACCAGCTCATCGTAAAGCTGCGACATCGCCTCGGGGACGATGCGCACCTCGCCGAGCACGTCCATGAAATTCACGTCGCCGCTCCAGCGCGGCACGACGTGCTGGTGAATGTGCCCCGGAAGGCCGGCTCCGGCGCAGCGGCCGATGTTGATCCCGATGTTGAACCCCTGCGCCGACACCGCCCGCTTCAACAGGCTCACCCCGGCGGCCGTCTGCTGCTCCATGTCGAGCAGTTCCTCCGGCGCCAACTCCTCCAGTTCCGCCTTGTGTACCCGCGGGGCGATGAGCAGGTGGCCGTTGGTGTAGGGATAGAGGTTCATCAGGACCACGGACAGCGGCGTCGTCCAGAGCACGACGCGCCGGCGCCGCTGCTCGGGATCGTCGGCGCAGGCGGCCGCGTCGCAGAGGAAACAACCCGAACCGGTGCTCGACGACTTGTCGAGTGAGCGGATGTACTGCATGCGCCACGGTGCGAAGAGGTTCTGGCGTTCCATGGAGTCGATGGTACGCGAGGGCGGAGTCGGAGGAAAGGTCGTCAGTTCGTAGTACCGCCTTCAGGCGGTCGTTCGGAGTACCCGTTTGGAGTACCGCCTTCAGGGGGTCCTTCGGAGTACGGGCTTTAGCGGGAAGGTGTGCTGAAGCACACCCTACGAACGCGCAGGTTCGCCCGAGATCGCGGGCGCCGTCTCGACCGGCGGCGACGGCGGCACCGCGACGGGCGCGGCCGTCGGCGCGGGCTCCGCGGGCGCTGCCTCCACCGGGGGCGGCGCCACGACCGGCGCGACCGTCGCCGTTTGCTCCGCGGCCGCACCTCCCTGCGTCATCCCCAGCACTTCTTTCGCCAGCGCCCGGTAGTCGGCGGCGCCGTTGGAACTCGGCTCGTAGCGCAGGATGTCCTGGCCGAAGGAGGGGCTCTCGGCCAGCTTGATGTTCCGCCGGATGCGGGTGTTGAATATTCTGGCGCCCGACCAGGGCAGGTTCTTGCCGGTGGCGCTGTCGACGAAGCCACAGAGGTCGTTGACGACCTCGGTCGAGAGCTTGGTGTTGGAGTCGAACATCGTCAGCACGATTCCGGTCACGCGCAGGTGCGGGTTCATCCGCCGGTTGACGAGCTGCACCGTCTGCAACAGTTTGCCCACGCCCTGCAAGGCCAGGAAGTGCGGCTGCATGGGGATGATCACCTCGGTCGCCACCGACAGGGCGTTGATCGTCAGCAGGCCCAGCGACGGCGGGCAGTCGAGCAGGACGAAATCATAAGTGAACCCGGCCGCCTCGATCTGCCGTTTGAGCAGCGTCTCCCGGCCGATGATCGAGACCAGCTCGATCTCGGCGGCCGCCAGGTCGATCGACGACGGGACGAGCGTGATGCGGTCGTCGATGCGGCGCATGGCCTCGGTGATGGGCTTGTCATCGACGAGCACCTCGTAGAGGCTGGGCAGGCCGCCGGTCGTTTCAACACCGTAGTTGATGGTGAGGTGGGCCTGGGGGTCGAGGTCGATAAGGCAGACCTTCTTCCCGGCCTCTGCCAGCGCCGCGCCGAGGTTGGCGGTGGTGGTGGTCTTGCCGACGCCGCCCTTCTGGTTCATGAACGCAATGATTCGCACGAGGCGTCTCCGATTTCAGGGTGGCATGGGCAAGTACGCTTGCCCATGCCACCCGATCAACGAACCGGCCGTGGTCCTGGAGCCGTTTCCAACGAGAGAGATTCTCACGGATTTCGGCGACGGCGACAAGAGAGGGGATGACGCAGACAGGAATGTCCGTCCCGCCAAACAAAGAAAGCTTCCGCCGTGGCTGGGAAGCTTTCTTTGTGTTCCAGGCCCGAGTTGGAGCCAAGGCCCGGGAAGAGGTTTCGTGTTCCGCAAGTCAGTCGAACCGTCGCGCCACGGGTCCGGCCTCATCGCGCCGCCGGGCTACTTGCACTTTGATTTGCAAGCGGCCATCTTCTTGGCGGGCTTCTTCGCAATCTTCTTCGCGGCTTTTTTCGCAGCTGCCATAGCGTTAGTACCTCCTTTCCATTTGCTGAATTTATGTCTGAAGCAAAAGCTAGTCAATCTTTTTCTGGTTTTGCGCGTGCGGATTCTTTGCGCGCTTCTTCGTCGCCCAAGGCGATTTCGACGAGATGCCGCCCGCGAAGCTGCCCGCAGGCGGCGTCCACGTCGCCGCCGCGCGTGCGGCGGAAGTGTACCACCACACGGCGGGCGCAGAGTATTTCGATGAATCGGTTGAGCCGCTCGTTCGCCGGCCGCGCATAGACCGTGCCGCTCACACCCTCGCCGATCGCGTTATAGGGAATGAGATTCACGTGGACGCGAAATCCGTCGAGAAGATCCGCCAACTGGTTCGCGTGGGCGTCGCTGTCGTTGATTCCGGCCAGCAGGCAGTACTCGATATTGACGATCCGCCCGGTGCGAGCCTGGTATTCCTTCGCCGCCCGCACGATCTCGGCGACCGGATACCGCCGGTTGGCAGGCACGAGTCCGGCGCGGGTTGCGTCATCGGGGGCGTGCAGCGACAGCGCCAGGTGTACGCCCAGCCCGCTGGCCGCAAGTTGCTCGATGCCCGGCACGATCCCCACCGTGGAGATGGTGATCAGCCCGTGGCCGTGGTCGCCCAGGTCCGGGGAACACATGCGGCGGATGGCGGCCATCACATTGCCGAGATTGTGCATCGGCTCGCCCGTCCCCATGAACACCAGCGTGGAGAGCCGCCGGCCGATTCCCGCGGAGAGCGCACGCAGGTGAAGGAACTGCTCGACGATCTCCCCGGCGTCGAGATTGCGCTCGAGTCCGCCGCGCGTGCTGGCGCAGAAGTCGCAACCCATGGCGCAGCCGATCTGCGCGGAGAGGCACCCGGCCGCCTTGCCCGGATCGAACGCCGGCATCATGACCGTTTCGGCCGACCCGCCGCGCTGGAACCCGAGCAGCAGTTTGACGGTGCCGTCGGAACTCTCCGACCGTCGCAGGATGCTCGACTGGCGCAGCGGCAGGTTCTGGCGGACGTGGTCTTCGACGGCGCGGCCGAGCCGCAGCGATGCCAGGTCGATGGCGCCATGGCCGCGATAGAACTGCTTCAGGAGCGTCCGCGCATGCACCGCCCGCAACCCCGCCGCAGTGAACTCGGCCGTGAGCGAATCGAGATTGTAGTCCGTCAGCGCGGGCATGAGGATAGGCTAACCGAAGATGGCCGACCGGCGAAGCGGTGGACAACATGGTGGTGTCGAAGCTTGGATGCCTGCGGCTGGCGCGATACAGTCGGTCATTAGAATCCGGAGGTCGCCCATGCTCACGTTTCCCAACAACCGCCCGTTGGTCATCGGCATGGTCCATCTGCGCGCCCTGCCGGGGTCGCCTCGCTTTGGCGGGAGTCTCAGGGAAGTCCTCGACGCCGCCCGCTATGACACGGCGGCGCTGGCGGCCGGTGGCGTGGATGCGATCATGGTTGAGAACTTTCATGATGCGCCGTTCTTTCCGGCTGCGGTGCCACCGCACACCGTCGCCGCCATCACGGCGGCGGCCATCGCGGTGCGGGATGAAGCGCCGCTGCCATTTGGCATCAATGTCCTCCGCAACGACGGGCGGGCGGCGCTGGCCGTGGCGGCGGCCGTGGGGGCGGCGTTTATCCGGGTCAATGTGCTCTGTGGGGCGCGGCTGGCCGACCAGGGAATTCTGCAGGGCATGGCCCACGAGCTCATGCGCGACCGCGTGCTGCTGGCGGCGGACGCGATCAAGGTACTCGCCGACGTCGATGTGAAACATTCGGCGCCGCTGGCGGTGCGGCCGCTGGAAGATGAAGTCGAGGACACGGTCGAGCGGGGAATGGCGGATGCCGTGATCGTCTCCGGGGCGGCCACGGCGAAGGCAACGGATCTGGAGAAGGTGCGCCAGGCGAAGCGATGCTGCCGCGGGCGCCCGGTGCTGGTGGGATCGGGCGTGACGGGGGAGACGGCCAGGAGCTTCGCTGGCGTTGCCGACGGGCTTATCGTGGGGTCGTGGCTCAAGCGAGATGGCGTGGTGGCAAACCCCGTGGACGTGCGGCGGGTGAAGGAACTGATGGCGGCGCTGTAAAGTGCTGCCGACCGCCGAACTGCTCATTTGGACCGGTTATTATCGGACCTATGGGGCGTCTGGTCTGCCCTGAGAGACTCAATCGAATCTCGACGGAGGAGAGCGCCGCAGTGACTTATACATGAATAATATTTCATTTATCGCTTGCATATGGCACCAC
>JBIOJL010000133.1:0-13751 GCA_044450885.1 Tepidisphaerales bacterium | reverse complement strand
GCTTGTTCGTAGTACCGCCTTTAGGCGGTCTGAAGAGCCGCCTGAAGGCGGTGCTACGAACGTGACCACGCAGACACGGCTTGCAGTAGACAAGCCGTGGCACCCGCCGAATCGCGGCAGTTGTTTCTGCCCGAATCCTAGATGTCCGGATGCGGGCCTGTGGCTGCATCCGTCAGTCAGCGCACGCCAAGACGCGCGCACAACATGATCACTTCAATACGCCAGGCGATGCCAGCATCACGGCGCGCCAAGAAACGTCATCCCCGGCCGCGTGAGGACTCCGGCGCGCTGGCGGTCCCAATAGGGCCGGGTTGTCGGCTGCGAACTGCTGTTATCGGCCGGCGGCAGACCAGCGCCGCCGGCAAAGGCGTTGTTGATTCCGAAGAACGGGAAATTCTGAATCTTGACGACCTGGGACGACTGGAGGGACATGGAGAGCGTGACATATTTGCGGTCGGCCGAAACCGTGGGCGAGACGACGGTGCGGGTGCCCGAGGTGACAACGTCGACGATGGGGTTGTATAGTGCGACGCCGCCGCCGTTGAAGAAGTTGTTCTGGGCCCGGGACGAAAGGGACACGCTCAGGGCAAACGTGACGATGACAATGTGGAAAAGGCTGCGCATCGCTGGACTCCTGGTTGGTACGACGATGCTATTATAGCGTGGGTAGTCATGGAGCCGTAACAGAAAATGTCTTAATGCGAGCGAAATCAGGACCGATATCCTAAATGTCTGTTTCTAGGTCTTAACGGGAGTTGTATGCAAGCTCAGGACACGCGTCGGGCGCTGATCACGGGGATCACCGGGCAGGATGGCTCCTATCTTGCCGAGTTCCTGCTCGGCAAGGGGTACGAGGTCCATGGGCTCATCCGCCGCAGCAGCACCTTCAACACCGACCGCATCGAACACCTCTACCACGATCCGCACGATCCCGATGCGCGGTTGTTCCTGCACTACGGCGACCTCACGGACGGCCCGGGACTGCGCAATGTGTTGACCAAGGTGCAGCCGCACGAGGTCTACAACCTCGGGGCCCAATCGCACGTGCGCGTCAGCTTCGACCAGCCCGTGTACACGGTGCAGGTCGATGCCCTGGGCACGATCAATCTTCTCGAAGCGATCCGGGACACGAAGCTGCCCACGCGCGTCTACCAGGCGTCGAGCAGCGAAATGTTCGGCAAGGTACACGAAACGCCCCAGAGCGAGACCACGCCGTTCCATCCGCGCAGCCCGTATGCCTGCGCCAAAGTGTACAGCTACTGGCAGACGGTGAACTACCGCGAGGCCTACGGCATGTTCACCTGCAACGGCATCCTCTTCAACCACGAGAGCCCGCGGCGCGGCGAAACGTTCGTGACTCGGAAGATCACCCGGGCCGCCACGCGCATCGCCGAAGGCCTTCAGGACAAGCTGTTCATGGGCAATCTCGACGCCAAACGCGACTGGGGCTTCGCGGGCGATTATATCCGGGCCATGTGGCTGATGCTCCAACAGCCGGAGCCGGACGATTTCGTAATCGCGACCGGCGAGACGCACAGCGTCAGGGAATTCGTCGAGGAAACGTTCGGCCTGCTGGGGATGGACTGGACCCGGCACGTCGAGATCGACAAACGCTACCTGCGGCCATCCGAGGTGGATCTGCTCCTGGGCAACCCGGCCAAGGCCGAAAAGAAACTCGCCTGGAAGCCCTCCGTGCTTTTTGCCGACCTGGTGAAGATGATGGTGGAGTCGGACCTGGAACTCGCACGCCAGGAACGGATGCTCCACGATCGCGCGCGGACCCGCGGTGCCTCAGATCCCGGCCAGCCGCGGTTGCGGGCGAGCGCTTAGCGTTCCGTCACCGTGGACTTGATGCGTGAACGGTGGGACAGTCATTCCCGACCGGTGGGACAGGCATTCCTGCCTGTCGTTTCGCGGTAGGACAGACATTCTTGTCTCTCGTTTCACCACAGGCATTGCTGCCTGTAGTGCGACGGTTATGCTTGTCTATCGTTTCGCGGTAGGACAGGCATTCCTGCCTGTCGCAGGACAGACATTCTTGTCTGTCGTTTCGTGAACGGTAGGACAGACATTCCTGACCGGTGGGACAGGCATTCCTGCCTGTCGTACGACAGACATTCTTGTCTGTCGTTTCACCCAGTCGTGCCGCGGCGCCAGGAGACAACGATGGATATGAGCATCGCAAACACAGACCGCATCGTGGTCACCGGTGGGGCCGGCTTTCTCGGCAGTTTCCTCATCGAGAAACTCGCCTCCCGCGGCTACAAGAACGTCGCCGTCGTCCGCCGCCGCGAGTACGACCTCACGCGCGAGACCGACGTCCAGCGCATGTACGGCGATCTGCGCCCGGCCGTGGTCATGCACCTGGCGGCCGAGGTCGGCGGCATCGGCGCCAACCGCGAAAACCCCGGCCGGTTCTTCTACGCCAACATGGCCATGGGGCTGCACTTGATCGAGGCGGCCCGCGAGCACGGACTCAAGAAGTTCGTGCAGGTCGGGACCATCTGCGCCTACCCGAAAATGACTCCCGTCCCCTTTTGCGAGGCCGACCTGTGGAACGGATATCCCGAGGAAACCAACGCCCCCTACGGCATCGCCAAGAAGGCCCTGCTGGTCATGTGCCAGGCCTACCGCCAGCAATACGGGCTCAACGCCGTCTACCTTCTGCCGGTGAACCTCTACGGCCCGCGCGACAACTTCGATCTCAATTCCAGCCACGTCATCCCGGCGCTGGTGCGCAAGTGCATCGAGGCCCGCGACCGGAACCAGCCAACCATCACCGCCTGGGGCACGGGCTCGGCCAGCCGGGAGTTTCTCTACGTCGAGGACTGCGCCGAGGCGCTGGTGTTGACCATGGAACGATACGACTCGCCGGAGCCGATGAACCTCGGCAGCGGCCGGGAAATCAGCATCCGCAACCTCACCGAACTCGTGGCGCGACTTTCCGGCTTCAAAGGCGACATCGTCTGGGACCCCACCAAGCCCGATGGCCAGCCCCGGCGCTGCCTCGATGTCTCAAGGGCCCGAGAGTCGATAGGATTCACCGCGCAGACGTCCCTGGAAGACGGTCTGGCGCGGACGATCGAGTCTTTTGCGAAGAACCGGGCCTGAATCGCATGCACGTCCTGATCCTCAACCAGCCCTTCTATCCCGAAGTTGCGGCCACGGCCCAGCTCATGTGGGATCTCGCCCAGGACATGGAGCAGCACGGACACGCCGTCACCGCCATCTGCTCCCGCCACGTCTACGGAACCGACCAGAGCCACGCCAAGACACACGAGAACATCGGCCGAATCGAGATCCGCCGGGTTGGCGGCACCCGCTTCGGCAAGCAGCACCTCGTTGGCCGGATGAGCGACTTTCTCAGCTTCTACGCCACGGCCTTCATCGAAATGCAGAAGATGCCGGCGCCGGATGTGATCCTGGCGCTGAGCAGCCCGCCGATGATCTCGCTCCTGGGTGTCATCAAGCGTCTTTTCGGCCAGCGGCGCCACGGCGGCCGCGTGCGGCTGGTCTATCATGTCATGGATCTGTACCCGGACGCGGCCATCGCTATGGGCGTGCTCACGCCCCGGTCCATCGTGGGCCGGGTCATGTCCCGCCTGACGCGATTCACGCTCGACAATTCCAACGGCATCATTGCCCTCGGACGGGATATGGCCGGCCTGATCTCACGCCGTTACGGCATTCCGCGGAGTTCCCCGCATCTGCATGTGATTCCACCCTGGTCTGACGGGCACCAACTCTATCCGATGCCCAAGAGCGAGAGCACGCTGGCGCGCCACTGGGGCATTACCGACACATTCAACCTCGTCTACTCCGGCAATCTGGGAATGGCGCACGATGTCGAGACCATGGCCGGCGCGATCGAGCGGCTGAAGGACGACACCGCCCTGCGCTGGCTGTTCATCGGCGGCGGCAACCGCTTCCAGGCCATGCAGGAGCGCGCCGGGCAAAGCGGCTGGAAGAACGTGAACTTCTATCCATACCAGGATCGCGACGCGCTGCTGCAGTCGCTGAATGTCGCCGACGTCCACCTGGTCAGCCAGTTGCCGGCCTTCACCGGAATCGTCGTGCCCAGCAAACTCTACGGCATCATGGCCGTCGGCCGCCCGAGTATCATGATCGGCCCGGCCGACGCCGAATGCTCGCGGACGATCACGGAGAATAACGCCGGCTGCGTCGTGCCGATCGGCGACGTCGATCGTCTTGTGGCGAGGATCCGCGAACTGCGCGAGAACGAGCCGCTGCGGCAGCAGATGGGCCGGCGAGCCAGAGAAGCGTTTGAGCGGCTTTACGATCGGCCCATCGCGTGCGGCCGGATCCGCCAGGTTCTGGAAGGGGTTGTGCAATGAGCGTCAGGAGTGAGACCGACCTCCATCGGATGCGCGTGGCCCTGGAAGCCAACGCGGAGGCCTATCGTCGCGCCGTGCAAACGAGCACGCCCGGCGACTGCTGGGATTTCGTCGTGTTGACCGCAGCCAATGAGAAGCAGGCGGCCGGCTATCGGCAGGAACTCGCCCTGCGCCATCGTGCGGTCGGTCCGACCGGCGCATTCTTTCCCGGACTGCAGCGAAGTGTAGTCGTGGCCGACCCTCCGGGCCGACGGGCCGGTTCCGGCGGCGCAACCCTCGGCGTGCTCCGCGCCCTCTGGCGCGAGCATGGCGTCCGCCCCGATGATCTCGCACAACTGCGCATCCTGCTCATCCACAGCGGCGGCGCATCGCAGCGTCTTCCCGCGTATTCACCCCTGGGCAAGATCTTCGCCCCCCTGCCGCTGCTCCGCCCGGACGGGCAGATCTGCACGCTCTTCGACCATCTCTACCTGACGCTGGCCGGGCTTCCGGAACGACTGGGCGCCGGCATGCTGATTGTCGCCGGCGATGTGTTCCTGCTGGCCGACCATCGCCACGTCAGTGCCCCCGCCGCTGGTGTCACGGCGCTGACCATGCGTGTCGATGCGGAACTGGGACGCGGCCACGGCGTCTTCGTCACCGGCAACGCCGGCCGGATCGTCAAGACGCTCCAGAAGGTGTCGATCGAGACGATGCATCAGGAAGGCGCAGCCGACGAACAAGGTCGAATCCCCATCGACACCGGCCTGCTCTTCTTCGACGTGCCAGCCACGCAAACCATGGCGGGCCTCGCCGGCGTCGGCGCCAGGCGGCCGGGTCTCGACGAACAGCATGCCGAGCAGATCGATCTCTACGACGACATGACGGCGGCACTGGCATCAGGGACACAGAAACAAGCCTATGTCGCCGGCGCGAAGACACCGGGCATTCGCCAGGAACTCTGGCGACGGCTTCACGGCGTCCAGTTCCAGGTGATGCAGCTTGAAGGGCACTTCCTGCACCTGGGCACGACGCGACAGTTCCGTGATGCGATGGTCGGCCTCAACCCCTCGCCCGCGGCCGAACTCTTCCAGCAGGACATCCTGGCGCGCGGCAACTGGCCGCTCCAAGCGGGGCGGCGCGTGTATCACAGCGTCCTCGTCGGCGACGGCATGACCATTCCCCCGGGCAGCGCATCTGGCCGCCTTAATTCCGTGGCACGGGCTTCCAGCCCGTGGTGTCGGTACTCCGACACAACTCCATCGCCCGGTAAATTGGCCGCGCCCGTCCGCGACGGCAATCAGACAATCCTCGGCAACCAGAGCCTCGTCGAGCACAGCATCCTCGCCGCCGGATCGCACATCGGCGCAGGCAGCGTAGTCAGCCAGGTGCTGGCCATGCGCAAGCCGCTCGTCCTTGGCTCGGGCCTGCTCCTCTTCCAGACACCCGTGCGCGAGAAGGAGCAACCGCTCTTCGCCCAGGTTCTCTGCGGCGTGGAAGACGATTTCAAAGGCAGGCACGCCGAGGCCAAATGCGCGTTCCTCAACGCGCCGATTCAGGACTGGCTCAAGCGGCACGGCATCACCGCGGAGGACATCTGGCCGGGCATCGCGTCCGAGCGGCGCACGCTCTGGACGGCCCGCCTCTTCCCGGCCACGCCCGACCGCGACTCGGCCGATGCCGTGCTCTGGTTCAGTTCACACAAGAAAGCCCCTACAGCGACGTTGCGCATGTGGCGAGCGGCACCGCGCTACTCGATGGCCATGCTGCTCGAACAGGCCGATTCCGCGGCCCTCATCGAGCACCGCGAGATCGTCTCCGCCTATTTGCAGACAACCGCGCTTCTGGAATCGATCAGCGCCGGCGAAGACCGCCCCGTCGACATGTTCGTCGGCCACTACAGTTCCCCGGCCGCCTGCGAGGCATGCGTCCAGCGCCTGCGCGACTTTGTCTCCGCGAAGGCCGCCGATCCGGTGCTGGCGCTGTACCAGTCACGCGCCGCCTGGTGCGCCGTCCAACTGATCCAGCGCCCGGACAACCCCGCGCCTGCGCTCCGCAACCAGTTGGAATCGATCGTGCAAATCTCGTTCGCCAAGATCGCCGAGGCCAGCGAACTGGGCTGCAGCCGGATTCACGTCGGCGACAGCCGCGAAGCGGGAATCCGCCCCGGCCTGCGCATCGAGGCCACCGCCCCCGTGCGGCTCGACCTCTCCGGCGGCTGGACCGACACGCCCCCCTACTGCTACGAACGCGGCGGCCACGTCGTCAACGTCGCCATCGAACTCAACCGCCAGAACCCCGTCCGCGCCATGGTCCGCACCATCTGCGAACCCATGCTCATCCTCGAAACCCACGACCTCGGCCAGCATGTCGAGATCCGCAACTCCGCCGAGTTGTCGCAGCAGATCAATGTGCGCGACCCCTTTGCCCTGCACAAGGTCGCGCTCGGCCTGGCGGGCTTCACCCCCGCCGGCCGCGAATCGCTGGCCACCATGCTCAAGCGCCTCGGCGGCGGAATGATCGTCTCCACCGAATGCCGCGTGCCCAAGGGCTCGGGCCTGGGCACCAGCAGCATCCTCGCGGCCACGCTCCTGGCCGCCCTGCACGCCGCCTGCGGGCGCCGGACTTCGCACGAGGAACTGATCTCGCAAACCCTGCTCCTCGAGCAGCGCCTCAGCACCGGCGGCGGCTGGCAGGACCAGGTCGGCGGAATCGTCCCCGCCGTGAAATCGACCATCACCCAAAGCGGCGTGCCGCAGCAACCCGCCATCGAACAACTCGCCATGCCCGAGCCGCTGCTGGCCGCAATGGAAGAACGCCTCGTCGTCTACTTCTCCGGCCAGCAGCGCCTCGCCCGAGACATCCTGCGGCGCGTGCTCGGCCGCTGGCTCGGCCGCGAACCGGGCGCGGTGATGCTGCTGACCCAGCTCAAGGAATCGGCCGCCGCCCTGCGCCTGTCGCTTCTGAAGGGCCGTTGGCCGGCCGCCGCGCGGGAAATCGCCCGCTACTGGGAGATCAAGAAGCAGCTCTATCCCGGCAGCACCACCCCGACGATCGACGTGCTGTTCATGGAACTGCGCGAGCACTACCTGGCGGCCGGACTCGCCGGCGCCGGCGGCGGCGGCTTCGCCTATTTCCTCTGCCGCGACGCGCGCCAGACCCAACGTCTGCGACAACGGCTGGCCGAGATCTCCGCCCGCCCCGGCTCGCTCGGCTCGGTCTTCGACGCCCGCATCAGCCGCACCGGCCTGGTTGTCGCCCGCAACGCCTTATAGTAAAACACCAGCATGAACATCCGACTGCTGCTGGCAATGCTGGTGATGTGCGCGGGCCTCGCCTGCGACAAGGTGGTCAAGGAGGCCCGCGTGCCTCCGCCCATCGGCGATGCCCAGGCCGCCCTCGCCCAAGCGCCGCAGCAGTAGTAGGCCACACGCAATTGCCCCCCGCTCGCCCCTCGCTATGATAGCCCTGCGCCAACCCGGAGCCGTACGCCATGAGTATCTGGGACGATCCCAACGCGCCCTCGGGCAACAACGCCGCCCAGCCCGGCGGGTCGAACTTCTTCGGCGATCTCGCCGATCCGTTCGCCGAACCCGAGGAGCCGGACGACACCCGCACGGTCGACCTGTCGCCGGCGCGGCCCGCCGTGCCGCCAACCCCGGAAACCCCGCCGGCGCCCGAGCCGGCCGCAGAAGAACCGGCCGCCCCCGCTCAGCGCGACGTCCCTCACCTCGAACGCCTGGAAAACGAGTGGCGCCGGCTGCAGCGGGCCTTCGCCTACCATCCCCACGTCCGCGTCATCGCCCTCGAAGGCGATCCCCCCGACCAGTACCAGATCGACTACCGTTTCCGCACCGTCCTCATGGATGAGAGCGGCCAGCTTCAGTATTCCACCACCTGCTCGGTACACATCTGGCTCCCGCCGGAATTCCCCCACGAGCCGCCGCTGGTGCGTCCGGTCTCGGACCTGTTCCATCCCAACGTCGTCCCCGACGGCATCAATATCGACCGCTGTTGGACCAGCACCCGGTCCACGCTTGTCGACGTCATCGCCGGCGTCGGCGCCATGCTCTGCTACCAGGACTTCGACGTGGAAAATGCCTGGAACCCCGCCGCCGCCGAGTGGACCATCGCCAACCCCCGCATCCTGCCGCTCGATCCGGATGCCAACCTCCATCCCGACGCCGGCGGCGACCCGCTGCAGCGCATCTGCCGCCACGGCCCGCGCACGCTCGAACAGACCCGCCAGCAGCTCAAGCAAATGTGCGATTCGCTCCTGGTCACCGGCCAGGCGCCCGACGATGCGGCGGTCCGCGATTTCGCCGAGAAAACCCGCCAGTCGCTCTCTCTCTTCATCGAGGGTGACATCCCCGAGGAACTGCGCATCACCGTCGGCGACCTCGACGACTTTGCCGGAGAACTGCCCGCGTCGGTCCCCTGCTGGGAAGGGCTGCGCCGCTACCGCGACAACGCCGCCATTGCCACGCAGACCGCCCGCAAGCTCCGCGATTCAGAGAAATCCATCGACTTCGAAAGCAAGGCCATCGACGGACTGGTCGCCCAGGCGCCTCCGTCCGATCCACACGCCGCCATGCGCGCGCTCCCGCCCGTGGACACGCTCGAAATGCACCAGCAGAACCTCGAAGGCGTGATCGCCCGCACCGACCAGTTCGTCGGCGAAGCCCGAACCGCGACCGGCCGCATCGAGGCCCTGCCCGACCTCTCCGCCGCCACGCGCAGCAGCGTCCTGCAGAAGCGGCTCGATGCCGAGATCGAACGCGCCCGGACCACGGTCGCCGAGGCCCGCGGCAAACTCAATGAGGCGCTCGCCTCGCTTGATCCCGTCCTCGCCCGAGGCCGTGCGTATGCCCAGGCCCTCCGCCGCATGATCGAGTGGCGCAGCTACGCCGACATGGTGGACCGCGCCGAGGAATTCAGCCACGAAGTCCTCTCCCTTGGACCGGCCGGCACGCAGGCGTTCTTCATCGAGAACGAATCCGGTCGTTTCGGTCCCTTCGAGCTCGAACAGAAACTCACGCTGGGCTCGGTCTCCCTGATCGTCCGCAACCCCGCCTCCAGCACCATCGAGCTCATCGCCTCCGACACCGGCAAGACGCTGGTCAAATCCGACGAGGGCAAGGCGGCCATGCCCATCACCGATCCGGAGAGCGGCGCCGTGTTCCGCACCAGGTTCCAGCTCTCGGGCAACTGCGACGAGCTGGCCGTGCAGCTCGATTACGCCGCCCGCGAATCGACGGTTCTGCTCGAGAAGCTCCGCGCCAGCGTGCGCTCGCCCAGGGATTCCTGGCTGGGCGCTTTCAACGACCTGCTCCGCGATCCCGCGAAGATGAAGCAGGTGACGTCTGCCCACGACCAGTGTGCCCGGCGCTGGCAGACGATCCGCGACGACCTCCGCTCGCTTCGTCCGTTCAAGGAACGCCTGGCGACGTTCCGCCTCATCCAGCACATGCACGACTGGGTCGCCCAGATGGTCGACAAATCCCGCGCCGACAAGAAGATCGAGAAGGAAACGACCGAACGCATCGCCCAGATCGTCGCCGGCTGCAACACCGACATGGAGACCGGCCGCCTCCACATCCCGCAGAAATACGCCAAGGAATATCCCGCGCTGCTCGACGAACGCGACCGGGTCCGTCACGAGCTGGCGCAACTCGCCGATCACGGCAAGCGGGCCATCGCCGCCATCCAGGCCCGCATCAACAACGTGGAACTTCGCGGCGCGGCCGAACTGCCCCAGGTCCTGCTGCTGGGCGCGCTGCCCGAGCCGTGGCCGGAACTCGTGCCGCAGATGTCCAACCGCGCCATCGGCGACCGGCTCACCGAACTGGGGATTCCATTGATGACCCAACTCAAGCCGGACGGCTGGCCGGATGATCCCGACGTTGCTTCAGACGCGCCAGTATCAACTGGTGACCATCACCATCAGTCGCCTCTGGCCCCGCCGGGTGACGGGGCGGCCGCCGGCTGAGCCGCCGGTGGCGGTGCGTCCGGCTTGGGCGTCGGCAGCACCTTGCCCGACAGCAACTGCCCGTAGCGCCGGCGCCGGCTGCGGGCGCGTTCGGCCGGCAGATGCGTGTGCCGGATCGCCCAGGGGAAATCGGCATGGAAGCGCCGGTAGAGGTGTCCCAGGTAAAGCGCAAAGATGTGCATCAGCACGATTCCCACACACATCGCCGGCAGGTCGACGATCGGGTAGTGGGGCCCGACGCGTTCTCTTCCAATTGGCCCCAGTGCCAATCCCAGTCGCGCGGTGCCGAGAATCCCTTTGCCGTAGACGGCCGCCGAGATCACCCAAAGCACGACCGCCACATAGTATCGCCAGCCGCAGGCGGCCAGCGTGCCCAGGAGCCGGTCCGGGCGAAGGTCCGAAAGCATGCCGCTGGTGCAGCAGATCAGGAAGACGGCCGGGAACAGCACGGTACCCACCACGGCCATGCCCAGCGTCACCGGCACGTTCTTCATCGGCATCGAGAGGAGCACCAGCGAGTAGCTCATGATGAGCGATCCGTAGACATTCACCGACGGATGCCAGATGTCCTCGGAGAAACTCAATCCGCGGAGCGGCACCGGCAGTTCATCGTGTTCGCCGGGGCCCATGTCTTCCACCACGATGGCGTAGTGGGCGAAGATCATCCCGTAGAAAAACAGCACGAAGACTCCGGCGAAGATCATCCCGAAGCCCACCGGCACCCAGGTGGCAACCACGAGCAGGTGAACCATCAGGATGCTGAACAGCACGGCGACGCTCCCCGCCGACATGAACCCGGCGATGGTCTGCACGAACCCCGGCAGCGCCGTGGTCGGGCCCTGCGCGTAGTTGAGCGACTTCGGGGCCACCGGAATCGCCGGCCTCGGTCCCTGGGCCTCGCGCTTGATGTCCAGCGGCACGATGAGTTCGCCGGTTTCCGGATCGTACTTGGGCGCGCCCGGAATCAGCCCGTCCTTCGAGCCGATGGGAATCTCCTCGACCCCGGCCTTCTGGATCTCCTCGAAAGTGGCCCGAAGATCGAGTTCGTTGCCGTCGTTGTCCCTGCGGCTGGGGCGATAGATGCGCTGCAGTTCCTTGATGCGCTCCGGTTCGGACTTCAGCGCCAGGGCCTCGACTTTGACCGTCCCGTCGGGGTTGATGCTCTCCAGATCCGACAGCAGGGGCACGTCGGCCAGAAGATGGCAGCCCGGACACTGCAGGGATGACCCGGACAACTCCTGCGGGACGGAGAACTGGTAGCCGCAGTGGCACTTGAAGTCGATCATGTTGAACGGCCCCTTCTGTGCATCGGTGTAAGGATACCGCCAAACGCCGGTCCAGGGCAACGGAAAAACGCACGGCCCCCACCCACGGGGTGCTTGACGTTCTCGGCGGGTACGGTATTGGCCCTGAAGGGGCCGGAGGCTCCAGCCCAGGGTTCGGCGAAGCCCTACCCTGGGTCAAAAGCCACGAATATGCCTTCCACCCTGAAAGGGTGAAGGAACGCTTCATCAGGAAGTCTGGCCCTTCGACAGAAGCAATGGCCGACAGTGGGTGCATGACATTATGGGCGGGGCGGTTCTGCGGCCTGAAGGGCCGGAGGAATCCAGCCCAGGGTTGAGCGAAGCTCTACCCTGGGTAGGCTTGAGAAGATATCTCCTTCCGCCCTGAAAGGGCGGAGGGAATCCGGGGCGTGTTGATCCTTGGCGATTCCTCCCCCCTTAGGGCGGGGCCTTACGGGTCGTCCAACACCCAGGGTATGCGAGTACGCAAACCCTGGGCTGGACTATCCGGCCCCTTTGGGGCCGAATCCGCACCCGCCGAAAGTGTCATGGATCCGCCGACAGTGGAAGCGGTGTCCGAATTTTGACTGCGCGAAGGAGAGTTTATAGGATCGACAATTCCATGAAAACTGCCGCCGCGCTGTGCGGTCTGCTGCTGCTCTGTTCGTTGCCATGCCGGGGCCAGAACAACCTTGTCCCTGTCACCGAACCGCGTCCGTTCCCGGAAATCTTCCCGCGCTCCAAGGCGCCGGCAGCGGACTTGTTCGTTTGCGATTTGCGAAAGGAGCCGCCGGATCGCCGCCTGATGTTTCTCACTCTGCAGGGAATCGTCAATCGCACCCGGCCGGATATCTGATGAAGCTGGCTCCCGGTGGTAAAGAAGCGGCGGTCGGGCTTCGTGGCGCTCCGACCGGCGATTCGATCAAAGTCGAATTGAGCGGTGCTTTCGGCAAGCGCCTCTCGACAATCGCCGTGCATGGCGTTGCCCGCGATGAATTGGCGCGGCCGCTGCCCGCGGGAATTCTGTCGCCGGCCTTGCATCTCGAACCCGCAAAAGGGAACCCGTAAAAGGGGTCAAAAGCCATTCTACGTATGATGCCAACTCCCGGCCGCGCCGGCCGATCAATTGCGGAACCCGTAAAAGGGGTCAAAACCCGTAAAAGGGGAACCCGTAAAAGGGGTCAAAAGCCATTCTACGTATGATGCCAACTCCCGGCCGCGCCGGCCGATCAATTGCGGCCATGCCGCGCCGCGAAATCCGGCATCAAGACCTTCCGAGCGCCATTCCGCACGAGAATTCACCGCGGATAATTCGGATGCCGCGGATCAGACCAGCGGATAGGGTGGGCGTACTCGCCCACCGTTGCCGGCCCCTGGGACAGCAGAAGCGAATTCTCAGGCAGAAAGATGCCGGGCAGAACAAATCCGCACCATCCAACCCGCCTGATTCATCTTCCCGCCTCCGTTCTTCCCCGCGTCTTCGATTCCCCTTTTTCCTTCTTCCTTCTTCCTTTTACCTTCCCCTCCCTCCCGACACCATATTTCAAATAGTTGTACTTGACTTATATTCACTATATGTTACCATATCTGCAACCCTAACAAAGGAGCCCCATCATGACCGCACCAGTCCAAGCCCCCGAAATCGCCGCCCAATCGCCAATCGCAAATGTCAAATCGCAAATCCAGGCCCCCGCTGACTCCGCGTCAGCGGCGAGAACCGCCGCCAACCGCCGCAACGCCCAAAAATCCACCGGCCCGCGCACCCCCGCCGGCAAAGCCAAATCCGCCCTCAACGCCCTCAAACACGGCCTCACCGCCCAATCCCCGCTGTTACCCTCCGAAGATCCCGCCGACTACCAGCTCTTCGCCGACGGCTACCTCGAAGAACTCAACCCCCAATCCGTCGAACAGTGTACTCTCGCCCAGCAGCTCATCCTCGTCTCCTGGAAGCTCAATCGCATCCCGCAAATCGAAGCCAAGGTCCTGGCCGAATACACCGACCGCCACCCGGCCCTCGTCAAATGGCGCAAAGACTGTGCCGACGTCGAATATCAGAACGCCACCCGCCGCCATCCCCTGCCCCTTCCCGAGAAACCCACCCTTCCTCCGACGTCGGCCGACGACCTCATCGCCCTCTCCTTCTTC
>JBIOJL010000132.1:0-13770 GCA_044450885.1 Tepidisphaerales bacterium | reverse complement strand
GGCTGGGGTCGATCGCCGGGGCGTTCGTGCTGTCTTGGCTGCCGGCGTACTATCCGCGGCATCACCTGATTCCACTGTCGATGTGTACCTTCGCGGCCATCGGGCTGGTGTTCAGCCTGTCCACGGCGCCGGCGCTGAGCCTGCTCGTTCTCGTGGGCAGCGGCATGTTCTGGCTGCTGAGCCTCAACCCGGTGAACACGGCGAACCAACTGCTGGCGACCGACGAGAACCGCGGGCGGGTGATGTCGGTGATGCTGCTGGCGCACCAGGGCGGCATGCCGCTGGGACATCTGTTTGCGGGTTTCCTGACGCACTACCTGTCGCCGCAATGGGTGTTGCGGCTGATGCTGGGAACGCTGCTGGCGGTGATGACCGTGTTCCTGTTCGTGCGCGAGCCGGCGATCGACAACCTGCCGCGGCGGCGTTCCGGGAAGCTGAGCATCCTGGGCGCGATCTGGGAGGCCGTCACAGCCCACTCGCACCGGCCGGCCTGCCCGGCCGAGGTCGATATGCGCAGCGAGCGGGACGCGGCGGAGCCGTAGGAGGTGGGCCGTGATTGGACTTTGGCATCGATGACCCTGCGACGAGAACCCCGTCACTGTCAGGCGTGCCGGATTGGAGCCACGGGGAATCGAACCCCGATTTACTGAATGCGATTCAGCCGTCATCCCGTTAGACCATGGCCCCGGATTTCAATGCAGGAATCTTAGCAGAGGGACGGATTCCGTCAAGCGGGCCGGCCGGGGAATCGGGCGTGCCCACGGATTCGGGAGGGCCGTGCTTCTGCACGGCCGGAATGGTCGCGCCGCGAAACGGCCGCAGAGGACTGCGGCCCTCCCGACAATATGGTCGCACCCGGGGAATCGGGCGCGGACGATGAAACGTGCGTAAAGGGCTTTGACTTATGCGACCGATTGCCATAAAACACAGGTGAACCCGCCGCGCGCTCCCTTTGGGAGGTTGTATGTTGGAGCACGCGCCCGCGATGGAAGAGATGGATCTCGACCAGCTTTCCTCGCTGTTCAGACTGCTTTCAGACAAGACCCGTCTGGCAATCCTGCATCAACTGGCCAGGGGCGAGCGCAATGTCACCTCGCTCTGCGAGGAACTGGGGCTGCCCCAGCCTACCGTCAGCCACCATCTCGGCCTGCTCAGGATGAACAATATCGTCGCCAACCGCCGGAGTGGAAAACAGGTCTACTACGGGCTGATGAGCCAGGCCAGAAAGCCGGACAGCGTTCTGGAGTTCCTGCTGCACAACGTCGTCGTCAGCGTCTCCCCGCGCGGCCCGGACGGCGACGTGGTGTAGGACCGACATTCCTGTCTGTCATTGCCCTATGGTGCCGGCCTTGCCGTCTGCCGGAAGCCGCCGCAGTTCAGCGGCGATTTGCGCGTATAGGCCGGCCGTCCACGCCGGCGCGGGCGGCCGATTGTCCGGCAGCTTTCGCACGCGGAAGTCGACGGGAGAGAGCACCACCCGGATGTTCTCGACGCCGGTGTCGGCGGCGAGGATGAAGAGGTCGATCGACGGCTCGTCGCCGACGGCCAGGCAGCCGATCGAGGTGTTCCCGCCGTGGATCATGATGTCGCCGCCCGGCTGGTCGCGGCCTTCGTCGCGGGCGTGCTCCAGGTCGAAGTCGTTGGGGTAGTTGATGCGCATCGAGAGCACATGCCGGCTGTTGGGGTTGAGGTAGTCGATGCGGTAGAGCCCTTCGGGGACCTGGCGGTCACCTTCGCGGAGTTTCGGCCCGAGCTTGCCGGAGGCGGCCAGAATCGGAAGTTGACGGACAAGAGCCGGCCGATGGGCATCGTCGGAAGCGTAGACGAGCAGGCGTTCCTCCAGTTTCAAACCAACGAAAACGAGTTCGCGCGGCGGGTAGCGGACTCCGGCGGCGGAGAAGAAGGGCTGCCAGCGCTGGCGGGCCTCGGGGCCGAACTGGCGGACGCGATCGGCGATGGTGGCTTCGGTGACAACGGTGCCGCGTGGCGCGGTGCCGGCAATGCGGTGATGGTGGCGGTAGAGGATCATGGCGGAGACTGCAACGGCCACGATGCTTGCCACCACCAGATATGGCGCAACGGGGCGTAGTTGAAGAGACCAGCGGCGCATCGATTGAATCTATCGGCAGAGCGGCGGGCCTCAGATCATTTGGGCCGGGCAAGCGCTTTGTTCGGAGTTCACGCTTCAGCGTGTCTTGTAATTGAGAAGCTCGGAAAGACACGCTGAAGCGTGAACTCCGAACAGGCAGCGGCTGCCAGGTCGCGCTATTTGAGGCCGACGAGGACATCGGCCTGGCCACGCATCTTGATCGTCAGGCAGCGTCGCGTGGCGTCGTATTCCGTGGTGCCGTCGGCGGCGGGCTTGCCGTCGAGCGTCACCTTTGTCGGCGGCGGGCAGTTCGACAGCAGCACGGTTCCGCCGGATGGCAATACCGGCTCGAAGTGGAAAGATATCTCGCCGGCGGATTGTTTGACCTCGGCGATCGCCCCCGGCGCGTGCAGCATGATCTTCCCGGCATCGCGCAGGCAGCGGAATGAATAGACCGGCGGCCGCGCGTATTCCCGCATCATCACCGCCTGCACCGTTCCGGGGTTGATGCCTGGGTCGTTGCGATGGCCGCTGCGCAGGTTGTACGAGTCGGGTAGCATGCCCTGACGCTTCACATCCTCGCCGGCCGGGAAAGACTGGTTGGCACCCGAGATGCCGATGCCGAGTGCCACGGTCGTCCAGTCCAGCGATTTGTCGTATGGCGCCAGGTTGTGCAGGGCTTCGGCATAGACCAGGCCGCACCACTGCACCGGCAGGCCCATCCAGTTGGGGGCCCGCCACTGGGTGGCGCCGTATACTGCAATTGTCGCATAAGGCAGCGCCCCGCGCGGTTCGACGCCGGGCGGCGTGTGCAGATAGACAAAGGGTATGCCCGTCCACGCCCAGTAGCGGGCGCGATCGAGATATCGCTGGTCGCCGGTCAGTTCGTATCCGAGCCGATAGGCATCGACCAGGTGCGCCGACGCGAGAATGTCCGGCGTATGCAGCGGCACTTCCCAGGTCTGCGCCCCGCGGGGCGCGCTGTCGTCAAACTTGTTCAACGCCGCCAGTTTCGCCAGCGCCGCGTCGACCAGTTGCGGATCGCCCGCCAGCGAGGCCGACTGCAGCGCCTGCATCACGATTTGCGCCGTCAGGCCGTTCGCATCGGGTGCGAAGTGCCCCTTGCCATAGTCCACATTGCCGGCCGTGTACGGCATTGACCCGTCCGGTGCGAACCGCGCCAGCATTCCCGCGGCGTGTTGCTTCGCCGCGTCGACGGCCGGGATCGCCTGTCCAAACGCCAGCGCCTGCGCCGGCGTGCGGATGTGCGAGATCATCGAATGCAGATGGCTGCCCGCGCGGACTTCGCCCAGCGCCCCGTCGGCCGCGGCGTTGAGCCGGGCGATCAGCGCATCATCCTTGAGCAGGGAGGCCAGGCTGCGCATGTACATCGCCGCGTCGGCCGCCGGCTGGGGCTGGAACTGCCCGGGCCAGGCGTGGCGGAAGCGGTTCTCGACATGCGCCGCCGAATCCAGCCAGCCCAGCGCCGCAGTTCTTGCGTATGTCTCGACCGGCGGTGCTTTCGGCATGGCCGGCAAGGGGTTGAGACGTATGTAGTGCTGCAACGCCGCAACGGCCGACCGGCCGGGACCTGCGAAGATCGTCGCGCTGGCGCGCACCGGCACGTTCGCCTTCAGCCGCACCGGCGTGTGCGGCAGCAGTTGGCCGTCTTCCCGTACGGCCGGCATCGCCCCGGGAAACAGCAGCGCAAAGACGTGCGCCTCGCTGCCGAGGGACCGGTCCGGCGAGTCGAACATGGCCGCGATGTTCTCCTGCGGCCTCCATGACATGGCGATATAGCGCTCGTCGGCCACCACGGTCATCATGGGCATGGTACACTTGAGCGGGTCGCTCACGCGCCGGATGGCTCCGGGGCCGATGATGTCCAGTTCGGAACTGGAAAGCTCATCGCGATCCAGGTATTCCAGCCCCGGAAGCAGTGCCTGCGTCTTGTGTTTCCCGAACGACCCCAATCCGGGCAGCAGCGTCAACAGCGGAAAGTGGATGACTTCGCGGTCGCGGTCGACGGAAAGCTCCACGGCGACATCGAGAGTGTCCGGCGCCCCGGTCGTGAACCGCTGCATCAGGTGCCACTGGCCGCCGCCGACATCGGTGAATGTGGAATCCACGGCAAGCGCGGTCTTGTCGGCCGTGGCCCGGGTCTTGCCCGATTTGGCGAGGTCGAACCAGCGGACGTCGTCACCCTCGGCATACCCCGCCAACAGGTGATTGTGCCCGGCGGCCAGGTGTTTACCGGCCAGCGCGATCGCAAATGACTCGAACTGGTCCGGCGCGTGTCTGATCGACAGAACTCCGGATTGAATGGACGGGGCATTGGCTTCCAGCGCCGGCACGGTCGGGGCCGGGAATTGCGGCGGTGTGAGCACCAGTCGCGGCTCGAACCAGATGGCGCTGACGATGGTCGTGCCGCTCTCGCCCGGCGGATCGAGGCGGAGATGCGCGCCCGGACCCAGCGGCGGCAACCGGAGCCGCTCGGTGCGCCACACATTGGCGGGGATGTCGAAACGCACCGAATTCTCTTCGGTCGCGTGGTCGCGAAAATAGAACACCTGAAAACTGCCGGCGGTCTCGCACTTGAGGCGGATATTTACCCACAGCGGCTGATCTTTCGGAAGGGCGAGCGGTGGCGAAATCGCGTACGGATCATCGCCGGTAGCGCTGATGACGAAGCCTTCCACGTCGGCCGTTATCGGTGCAACACTGTGGGCTGCCTGCCATGACGGCGCCGAACCCCGTTCCAGCCGCGGCAGCGGGGCGCCCGGAGGCGCTGCGCCGAGCGCGGGTGCGGCACAGATCAGGAAGCCGAGGATAATGGATGTAAGTGCTTGTCGCATAATTGTTTACAATCCTGATAGAGCTGTCCGCCCGATTTTCGGGATAAACCGCCGATATTCTTTCCGTCACCAGCAGTTATATTCTCGGAACGTGATCGTTGCTTCTTGTTCTGCCTGAAGTTGAAATAAACCCCCCGTGGGGACGTTTTAGAAGGTGACGGCCGGCATGAGGTTAGTTGGTTCACAACAGGCTGAACAGGCAACGCCGGTCGCGCCCAGCGATGAGGCTCTGGTTCGGCTCGTCCGCAATGGCGATGTGAACCAGGTCGAGTGGCTGGTGCGGCGCTATCAGCCGGCGCTGGTGCGTTACCTGCGGCGGCTGTGCGGCAACGAGCAGTTGGCCGAGGAACTGCACCAGCAGACGTGGTTGAAGGTGCTGGAGAACCTCGGGAAATTCGACGCCGAGTCGAGTTCCGGTGGTTTCAAGGCGTGGCTGTTCCGGATCGCCACCAACCTGGCGAATGACCTGTGGAGGTCAAGAGGCCGGGAAAAAACGGCGAAGGAAGGATTGAGGCTGGTCACCGACCAGGAAGCTCCCGAGGCCGGTTACCGAACCGAACAGGGAGAAGAAGAACAGAAACTGAAGCGCGCCATCGAGCAATTGCCCGAGGCGCAGAAAGAAGTTCTGGTTCTGCGTTACTACAGTAACCTGAAGTTCGTGGAGATCGCCGAAATGCTCGGTTGCCCGTTGAACACGGCGCTCGGGCGGATGCACAAAGCGATGTTGAAGCTCAAGGAGCTGATGGAAAGTCAAAGGTGATACCATGGCAAGCCTGCTCCCCCAACTTGATGTGAATGCCCGGTTGCTGATGCACCTGGCCGGGGAATTGTCGGCGGAAGATGCCGCGGAGATGGAGCGTCTGCTGGCGGCCGATGCGGGCCTGCGCGGACAACTGGACGAATTGCGGCAGTTGCAGGATGAACTGGGGGCGGTCATTGCTGGCGAAGGTTTGCCGGGCGTCGCGGATGCGGCCAGCGTGCAGCGCACGATGCGGGCTGTGCGGCTGCGGAAGCTGGAACTTGCGGCCAGACCCCTGGTGGAAGAAACCGCGGCTCGCGTCGACCGCCGCCGCACGGTGCTTCAGTATTCGCTGGTTGCGGTGGCGGCGTCGGTCGCGCTGTTCATCGGGCTGTGGGGCCTTGGCGTTTTCAACGGGTTGCCCAGATCCGTGGGTCCGGAACAAGCGCTGGTACCCTCCAGTTATGATGGTATTGACCCGAATCTGGTGGTGCGGGACGATGCCGACAAGCGGTTGGATGAGGCCGCGGAGCATATCCGCGCTCTTCGCGCCAACGACGATGAGGACCGGCTGTTACTCATGTTGTAGCAAGGATGGCCCCACATGATGCTCCGACAACTTGCCATCTTGGCCGTTGGGTGCCTGTCGCTGGCGGCCATCGCCCAGACGCCGGGTGACCGTCCCGCCAACCCCGACCCGGGCACGGCGCCAGTCCGGCCCGCGGGGCGTCCCGGCATGGCGCGGTTCATGGATCGCGGGGACAAGGATCTACCGGATGCGCTGACGTTCTTCCGGGAACACTGCCCCAAACTCGCGGCCGCGTATGACAAGATGCCCGATGAGAAGCAGAAGGAATTCCGCCCGATAATCCTGGGCCGTTATTATGCGTTCAAGATGGCTGGCGCTGACGGATCCGAGCTCAAGGCCGCGAAAATCCGGCAGATGGGCGCCGAGGACCGGATCTTCGATCTGAAGAACCGCCTCATGGACGCACAGGAACAGAACGTTCCCGAGGTCGAGACGCTCAAGACGCAGTTGAAGCAGGCTGTCGTGGACTTGGTCGATTCGAAGCTGGAGGAGCGGCGGTTGCGGATCGCGCGGCTGGAGAAACTGTTGTCTGAAGAGCAAACCGAGCTTGAAAAGGACGAGGGCAAGAAGGCGGAGATGGTGGACAAACGTTATCAGGAAGTCCTGGATGCCAAGCGGCCGGACCCCCTGGGACCGCGTCACCCTCGTCCCGACAAGCGCCCCGACCCCAAGCGTCCCGACAACAAACCCAAGTAATTCGCAAGGGTCGTGCTTCTGCACGACCGCGGCCGCACGGAGTGCGGCCCTCCCGGGAAATCGTCCTTGCAGCGTGCGAGTGAGTTGTACAACAACAGAGGCCGTCCCCTCCGGGCGGCCTCTCGTTGCATCTGCGTATTGCGGGCGGCGTTCAATAGGTCACGGCCATCACGTCTTCGACCGCTTCGATCACCTGGCGCACGTGGAACGGCTTGCGCAGGAACCCGTCGAAGCCGGTGGCCGACAGCCCCTGGACTTCCTCATCCGAGAGCTTGCCGGACATGGCCACGATCTTGGTTAGCTGCAGGTCGGGGTTGGCCTTCACCTGCTTGCAGACCTCGCGCGGGTCGACATCGGAGAGGTGCATGTCCAGCAGCAGCACGTTCGGGCGGAAGCGTTCGGCGATCACGCCGGCCGAGAATCCGCTCGTTGCCGTCTCGACCTCGTACTTGGCCTCGCCTTCGAGGATCTTCTCCAGGACTTCGATGATGTCCCGCTCCGCATCCACGATGAGGACGCGCGTGGCCCCGGTCATCAGTCCGTTGAGGGGCATATTGTGGTGCTTCATGAAGCGAATGAGCTGGCTCAGGGGAATCCGGCGGTCCTTCGAGCCCGGAATGCGGTATCCCCTCAATGCCCCGGAGTCAAACCACTTCGAGACGGTGCGCGGTGCAACGTTGCATATCCTCGCGACTTCACCGGTTGTCAGAACATCCTTCATTTTGGCGCTCATGGCGTTCTCTCCCTTGCAGAACCGCGGGTTGCCGGCTGTATCGCCTGGAACGATCCGGAAGGTTCTACAATCTATATATCGACGGGATATCTGTCGGCTTTAGATCGAAGACGCAGGTTGTGCGGCGTGTGAGGTGGTTGCGTGGACGGGCCCGATTATCGGCCGGCGATCATGTGACTCCCGGCGATTATCTGACTGGCGATTATCCGACATTGACAATTGACGCGCGATGGAAGAAAACGCACCCGCAATATGCACGTGCTCTACGTCCATCAGAACTTCCCCGCCCAGTTCGGGCACATTGCACGGCACCTCATTCACAAGTTCGCCTGGCGCTGCACCTTCATCAGCCAGACCCCCGCGGGCACCGTCGACGGAATCGAGAAGATCACCTACAAGCTCGCCGGCGGCGCCACCCAGCACAACCACTACTGTTCCCGCACGTTTGAAAACTGCGTCTGGCACAGCGACGCCGTCTACCAGGCGCTGAGACAGCGCCCGGATATCCGGCCCGACCTGATCGTGGGCCACAGCGGCTTCGGCTCGACGCTGTTCCTGCGCGAGCTCTATCCGCAGACGCCCATCCTCAACATGTTCGAGTTCTACTACCGGTCGCACGACCCCGACAGCGACATGGACTTCCGCCACGACCTGGGCTGGGAGGTGCCCGAGCAGAACTACCTGCGCTCGCGCTGCCGCAACGCCATGATCCTGCTCGACCTGCAGAACTGCGACCGCGGCTACATCCCCACGCAGTTCCAGAAGTCGCGTTTTCCCGCGGAATACCTGCCGAAGATGGACGTGATCTTCGACGGCGTCGACCGGGGAATCTACCACGGCCACCACGACCAGTTCCGCCCGCCGGCCGCCAGGCGGGCCCAGCGCACGATCGCGGGCGTCGACGTGCCGCCGGAGGTCCGCGTGGTGACCTACGTCAGCCGCGGGTTCGAATCCATGCGCGGCTTCGACATCTTCATGCGCTCGGCCAAACTCATCGCCCGGCGCTGTCCCAACGTGCTCTTCTTCGTCGTCGGATCGGAGCGCATCTGCTACGGCGGCGACGAGAACTACATCAAGGGCTACGCGAGCTTCAAGGAATGGGTGCTGTCGCGGGAGGAGTTCGACCTGTCCAGATTCGTCTTCGTCGAGCGGTTGCCGCAGATCGAACTCGCGCGGCTGCTCGCGTGCAGCGATCTGCACGTCTATCTCACCGTGCCTTTCGTGCTGTCGTGGAGCATGATGGATGCAATGAGCTGCGGCGCCGTCGTGCTCGCCTCGCGGACGTCGCCCGTGCAGGAGATGATCCGCGACGGAGAGAACGGCCTGCTGGCCGATTTTTTCAGCCCCGAGGATTTCGCGGACAAGGCCGTGAGGGTGCTGGAGAAGCCGGACGATTTCCGCCCGCTGGGCAAGGCCGCCGAACGGATGATCGTGGAGCAGTACAGCCTGGAAGTCGTGTTGCCGCGGATGCTCGCGGCGTACGAGTCGGCGATGGCCGCGAAGAAGTCGGAGGCGCCCGCGGTTCCGCAGGCGCGGGGCCCGGTGCTGGTGCAATCGGTGAAGATGGATCGCAAGAGTCCGTTTCTGGGGTGAACGAGCGGGCGTGCCCGCCCGCAATGCAGGCGCAACCATGCGTTCACAGGTTATCCGCATCCTCGTGGTTCTGGTCGCTCTCTCCGGCGTTGTCGTCGTCGGCCGGACCTTCCGGGAGACGGATCCGTTCCACCACGTCGGCTTTGGTGCCTGGCAGGAAACGGCGCAGGACCGGTTTTCAGCCATGGCCCGGCGGTACGTTCCGCTCCGGCCGCACCTGCGCGGCCTCGAGGCCGTCGGCTGGTTGACCTCCTACGACCACGAAATGGGCCACCGCATGATGGCCCAGTCGATGCTCGCTCCCACGCTGGTGATCGACTCCGAGGCGCCGGAGATCGTCATCGCCTCCTTCGAGACTAATGCCGAGTTGGACGCTTGCCTGCTTACCCGGAGCTTTCAGGTGCAGCGGCGGTTCGGCGAGGGCGTCGCGATTCTGAAGCGGAGGGCGCGGTGAACATCGCCTGGTCCCTTCTCGCCATCGCGGCCGCCTTCGTCACCGGTTGGTTCCTGCTCCGGATTCTCTGGCCGGCGGACCAGCACCACCGCGATCCCGCCGCTTTCGCCGTGCGCATCTGTCTTGCCCTTGGCCTGGGTCAGGCGGTTGCGGCGGTCCACTACCTGCTCTGGCGGGCGGCCTGTTCGCATGTCGGGCTTCCCTACAAGCTCACGGATTGCCTGCTGGTCCCGATCGTCGCATGGCTCGCGGCCCATCTCGCTCAGCGGATGTGGCCCGCCGAGAGGAACGAATCCGAAGAAGTGGCGCCGTTGCCCTCACCGCCACGTCTTTGTGTCGGCATTCTCCTCATCGTGACCGCCCTAGTTGCCTCCGCCGCGCTCTGCATCTGTCTCGCACAAACCTGCGACAAGCCGCTGGGCGAGTGGGACGGCTGGGCCATCTGGAACCTCAAGGCCCGCTTCATGTTTCGCGGCGGCGCCGACTGGACCGGCATGTTCTCCCGTCACATCTGGTTCTCTCACCCCGATTACCCGTTGTTCATCCCCGCTTCCGTGGCCCGCTTCTGGACCTATCTCCAGGGCGAAACCACCGTGGTTCCGCAACTCGTCAGCGTGGCGTTCGCAACCCTCGTCGTCGGCCTGCTCTTCGCATCGCTCGCGTGGTTGCGCGGCCTCGTTCCCGCCTGCCTGGGAACGCTCCTGCTCGTCAGCTACGAGCCGTTCCTGGTCTACGGCGGCGCGCAGATGTCCGACATCCCGCTGTCGTTTTATGTTCTGGCCGCCGTTGTGGCCGTCGCCATCGCCGGCCGACTGCTGGTTCTCTCCGGAGTCCTCATCGGCTGCGCCCTGATCGTCAAGAACGAAGCCCAGCCCATCCTGCTGGCGCTGCTCGTTGGGCTGTTCGTAGTACCGCCTTCAGGCGGTCCTCGTAGCCGGCTCGTAGTCCCGCCTTCAGGCGGTCCTCGGAACCGCCTGAAGGCGGTACTACGAACCCTCCTCGGCGCCACCCCTTTCCTCCTGGTCGTCGCCGCCCAGAAGCTCTTCTTCGCCGGCGCAAGCTATCTGGTCGCCGACCAGCCCTCGGCCGGCGCATTCCTCCACAAGATCATCGACCCCGCGCGTCACCGGACCATCATCGAGTTCCTCGTCACCTGGAACTTCGGCTTCCACCTCTGGCATCCCTTCTGGCGCATACCCCTCGCGATTCCTCTTCCCGACCAGCCTTCCCTGCTGCTATTGCTGGCCATCCCCATCGTCTGCGGCCTCCGCCCCGACCCCCGCGACCGCCCGGCCGGCCTCACCGTCCTCATTGCCGTCGCCCTGACCTTCATCCTGTACTACGCCGTCTTCCTCGTCATGCCCTACGACCTGCGCAACCTGATGGAGAGTTTCCCCCGTGTGCAACTCCACTTCCTCCCGGCCCTGATCTTCGCGGTCCTGTTGCTGACAGCCAACCCCGCCGCCTGTAGCCGCGATCGTTGATCGCGGTCCCGCCGCGCACGCGGCCAACGCCACCACCCTCGTTGCCACTACCTCGATGACACCGCCGGCAACCTTAGCTGGATGTCCCCTGGACGCGGACTCCGGACTGGCGCTACTTCGACACGGCGGCGCGGTCACTTCGTCGGTTGTGTCGAAGAAGCTGGGCGCCGCGTTATGGGCCACAGCAGGTCTTCTGCTCGATCCGCGGCGATCTCCGCCTCCTTTGCGTCACGGTACGCGCCGGACTTTGTCTTCTCGGTAATCGCCCGGACTGTCAAAATGTATTTCTGAAGGCGTGCCAGGTGCTCTTGAGCGGTGTTGGGCGCCGATGCCAACGAAAGCACTTTCCATTTCCCATCCACTCGCTTGAACTCGATTCCGACGCCGAGCGGGCTGTCGGCAGACGACGCCGCCCGGTCGGGGTCGTCGAGGAAGATTACTGAGTTATGGTCGTAGACCGCCATTCGCGCCACTTTGGTATCGAGCGCTGGCAGACGCTCCTTGAAATAGTCGCCGAACTTTGAGTGCATTGCCGCGCGCATGGTCTTCGCGGTCGCGACGCCATCAACATATGCCTTGAGCAGTTCCACGTCGGCTTTGTCGCCGGCATACACCGCTTTGGCTTTGTCGAAATCGCCGCCCTCAATCTGTTCTACCAGTGCGGCCAGTGCCTGCTTCATCGGTTCCGCACGGGCGTCGCTCCCTTGGACCAAACCGCCTGCAACGGTGCGTAACCCACCGACGGAGAGTCCCGCGAGCATGGCGCAAATCAACCGTATTCGGCACATAAGATTTACCTCCGGCAATCCGCCCGTCGAAATCCATCTTCAAACCGCGGTTCATTCGAACAGTACACCACAGCATCAGTCTGAGTGTGAGAACCAAAATGAGCGCTCCTGGTGCCCACCGGTTTACAGACAGCTACCAGCATGACGCACGAATGTTGCCCGCGCCACGGCGTCAAATTGGCAGCGATTGCCCGGACGCTCGGAGGAGACAGGAGAGGATCTCACCCAAAGGGGCACGCCCTCCGTCGCCCCGTCGGTCCATCGACCTTGCCAAACTCCGGTCCACCCCCTATTCTCCCCGCACCCCATGAGCCTTTGGCCGCGAGCAATTCTCTTCGATTTCGACAATGTCCTTGTCAACAGCGAACCGCTGCATTTCTTTGCCTTCCACTCGGTGCTCAAGGAGGAGAAGCTCGAGCTGACGGAGTCGGAGTACTACGGCGAACTGCTCGGCTTCGACGACAAGGGCGCGTTCCGGCACATCTTCAAGAAGCATGGCCGGACGCTCGACCCCAAGACCGCCCTGCGGGTGATGACGCGCAAGAAGGAGGCCATGCTCGAGCAGATCTACAGCCACAAATACGCGGCCCTGCCCGGCGTCGAGGCGTTCGTGCGCGGCATCTGGCGGCACTACCCGCTGGCCATCTGCTCCGGCGCCCTGCGCGACGAGATCGAGCTGATGCTCGAGGGCATCGCCCTGCGCGACTGCTTCTCGGTCATTGTTTCCTCCGAGGATGTCGACAAGGGCAAACCCGATCCCAGCGGCTATCTCCTCACCCTCGAGCAGCTTTCCGAGAAACGCAAGACAAAATTCCTGCCTTCCGAGTGCCTGGTGATCGAGGATGCCCCGTCGGTCATCAAGCCGGTGCGCGCCGAGGGCTTCCCCGTGCTGGGGCTGGCCAATTCCCACCCGGCCGAAAAGCTGCTGGCCGCGAAGGCCAACTGGGTGGTCGGTTCGCTCGACCCCGACGAGGTCCAGAAGGTGATCCCCGGCCTGCGGATGACGCGCTGAGGCGCTGAGGCTTGTGTACCCAGCCGAACGCCGGTAACATTACGGTTTTCATTCTTCCGCACGCTGCGGCCGGATGGAAGAATCTTCCGGGAGTGTCTTAATGGCGAAGTCTGAAGCCATCGAACTTGAAGCTGTGGTCGTCACCGCTCTGCCCAACGCGATGTTCAAGCTGAAACTGGACAACGGCGGCCGGGAAATCCTTGGCATCGTCTCCGGGAAAATGCGCAAGCATTTCATCCGCATCCTGCCGGGCGATCGCGTGCGCGTGCAGCTTTCGCCCTACGACCTGACCAAAGGCCGCATCGTGTTCCGGCAGAAGTGACGCGGGGACACGCCGGACAACAAGATCCGGCGGATCATAGCCACAATTGTCAATTTGATGACCGACAGGAATCGTCCTTCCTGCTGAAGAATTGGTGCCGACGCCCTCGTCGGCAGGGCGTGGGGCGTGGCAACGCCGCTCGAATATGCCGGTGAGGGCACCGGCTCTACTACCGGCGCCCGCCGGGCGCGGACGAGGGCTTCTTGGCGGCGACGGCAGATTTTCCCGCGCTCTGGCCGCCCGTCGTCGAACCGCCGATCTGCACCGCCGTCGATCCCATCTCGCCCACCGCAATGTTGTCGCGATAGACGTAGCCGAATTTCGGCGGCTGCGTGCCGGCCAGGGCCTGCGCGAAATTGATGATCAGCGGCTGGCGCTGGCCGTGCAGGAACACCTCGATCTTGAAGGGGATCTTC
>JBIOJL010000131.1:0-13812 GCA_044450885.1 Tepidisphaerales bacterium | reverse complement strand
TCAGGCGGTTCTTCAAGACCGCCTGAAGGCGGTACTACAAACAAACGCTGGCCCTGCTTGGCCGTCAGCGTTGTTCTGGCCGCGGCGTTTTCGGCGGCGGGGCAGTCGGTCACGCTGGAATCGGGGAAACACGAGCGGCAGAGCGCCATCGTGCAGTTCCCGGTGGATGTGGCGGCCGGGGAGTATGTGCTGAAAGTGCCCGATCAGCCGGCGATCCAGGTGACTGTGGATACCACAAAGACCGCGACGCTGCGGGTGACCATGCCGGCCGGGGCGACATGGACGGGCAAACTGGGACCCGCGCCGGGCGTGGCCGGGGCGATGGTGGGCG
This sequence comes from Tepidisphaerales bacterium, assembly GCA_044450885.1. GTDB lineage: Bacteria > Planctomycetota > Phycisphaerae > Tepidisphaerales > Tepidisphaeraceae > JANYKD01. Next base: position 13,481 of record JBIOJL010000131.1, on the reverse strand, counting down.
GACAGCGGAAGGGGGATGTGGTGACGTTCGTGGTCGGCGGCAAGCAAGCGCTGACATACCAGGGAGAAAAGAGCCCGCTGCCGGAGGGATACAAACCGGAATTCCAACGCGGCGGGTACATACATTCCGTGATGACGCCCGGCGGCGTGCTGGTGACGGATGATTATCCGCCGAATCACAGGCACCATCACGGCGTCTGGTCGCCGTGGACCAAGACGGAGTTTGAAGGCCGTCATCCCGACTTCTGGAACATGGGCGACGGCACGGGCGGCGTGGAATTCGTGGCCATCGACAGCGCCTGGAGCGGCATCGCCAGCGCGGGCGTGGTGGCGCGGCACCGGTTTGTCGATCTGTCGGCCAAGCCGGAGCCCAAGTATCCGCTGAACGAGACGTGGACGGTGCGGGCGTATCCGCAGGTGAAGGCCGGGCAGGCGGTGAATATGTTCGATGTATCGCTGGTGCAGACGTGTGCCACCGAGTCGCCGCTGAAGCTGCCGAAGTATCTCTACGGCGGGATGGGCCTGCGCGGGAATCGCGCGTGGGACGGGGCGGCCAACCTGAAGGTGTTGACGAGCGAAGGCAAGGAACGGGCCGCGGCCAACGAGTCGCGGGCGAAGTGGTTCCGGGCGTCGGGCCTGGTGGATGGGAAGACGGCCAGCATCGTGGTGCTGTGTCATCCGACCAACTTCCGTTTCCCGCAGCCGCTGCGGGTGCATCCGACCGAGCCGTTCATCTGCTGGGCGCCGCCGCAGATGGGGGATTTTGAGATCACGAAGGAGACGCCGTACAAGGCGCAGTACCGGTACATCGTGGCCGACGGCGAGTTGCCCGCGGAGGCGATCGAGCGGCTGTGGGTGGATTATGCGGAGCCGGTGACGACGGCCGTGAAGTAACTTTGGAGTGCGGCGGCTTGACGCCGCTTTTCCATCAGCGTCAGGCTCTGCGTAATGGAACCATGGACGCTGCTGTGCGGCGAATCGGCCGGGTCTCTCGCCGCTTCGGGCCGATCTCGAACTTCAATACGTGACCTGCGCTCTGCATTCCGCGGTGGAACGAGTTCACTCCACGGATTCCGCCTCGTTCAAAGCCGCATCAATCCGCAGGATCGTCTCATGGCTTGGCCGTTGTTTGCCTCCCTCGACGCGGCAGATAGTTTCGAGACGGACTCCCGCGCGCCTGGCCAGTTCCTTCTGGGTGAGTCCGGCCTTGATGCGGCGCGAGACGAACTTGCGGGCAATGATTATGTTGCAAACTTCCAGCGCTGGTCTGTTGCCATCGGCATCAGGCCTGGGAAGCCGAGGGAGCACTCCGGCTCTTTCCATGAGTTCATCGAACGCCTCGCGGGTCAGAATGACCAGTTCCTTATCCTCGATCTTGACAGTGGTTACAGTCATAGCTCACTCCTCGTACACGTCTTTCCGATGGCCAACCTGAACGACCATGACCGTGTCGCCAGATACCTCGAACACAACGCGATAATCGCCGGTTCGGATGCGATACTGACCTTTTCGGCCATGTCTCAGCGGCTTGGCTCCGGAGACAGCTGGCCATCGAGCGAGCCGGACGACGACGTCGGCGATTCGATCAACGATGGCAACCGGTAGACTGTGTATCTGCTGAGTCGCCGCATTGGTCACTACCACCTGGGCCATATTATACACTATATCAATGTAATCAATATTATCAATCGACACTCAACAACTGGCAACTGCTTTGCCCGACTCCAAACTCATCTGTATCCAGAAACCGTCTTCGCCTTCGCGAACGGCTCGCATGCTCGCAGCAGGGCGCGGCGGGTGGAGACTTCGGGGTAGTCGGCGGCGAGCTTGCGGACCTGCTCGGCGGTAGTTGCGTCGATCAACAGTCCGAGCGACTCTGCGGCGGCGTGGCGCGTGTCGGGGGCATTTTGCAGGTCGGCGACGGTCTTGAGAAGCACCGGGACGGCGCGGTGGTCGCCGATGCGGCCAAGCGCCCAGGCGGAGGCTGCGCGCCAGCAGGGGGTGAGGTCGTTGTGAAGAAACATGACGCCGGGGCCGAGGGGGTCGGGGCTGCCGGTGGCGAATTCGGGTGGCGACTGATCGAGAGCGGCCAGGAGTGACTCGACGGACTTTGCGTCGGCCAGATTGCCCAACTCGCGCGCCAGGTAGAAGCAGACCCAGTGTTTGACGGGGAGTTTTTCGACGATGGGAATGCCGCGGTCGAAGACTCGCTGGATGTCCGTCGTGGTGGCGCGGTAGCGGTCGTAGGCGGCGCGGATGCGGGGTTCGCAGGCGCGGTCGCGGCAGGTGAGCGAGAGGATCTGGGCGGCGCGGTTTTCGGGACCGGGCCGGCCGGCCCAGGCCTCGTGGGTGGCGGCGACGGCCTGCTCGATCTCTTTCGTGCGGGTCGCTTGTGGATCGCCGAGGATGGCCAGACAAGTTTCGATGACCGCGGGGGCGGCGCCGTTGCGGCGGATGACCCGGCCGACGAGCGTCTCGTAGTCGTCGTTGAAGGGGAAGAGGGCGCGATCGGGGTCCGTCGGGACGGAGCGGATCAGATGGGGAACGATGGGCGCGGCGCGCGTGGAGCCCATCGCATCCAGGGCTTCGATGATCAGATGGTGTACGGGCGAGGAATGGCAGGCCATCAGGGCGCCGTGGTCGCCATACCAGGAACTGTACTGCGGGTAGTCCTTGAGTGCGGCGAAGGCGGTGATGAGGGCGGACTCGGCGTCGGGAGTGGCGATGCGGCCGAGCGCCTCGGCTGCGGCTTCCGCGATGAAGAGGTTGCCGTTGGCGGGGTCGCTCTGCTGGCGGAGGATGTCGGCGAGAATGGGGGCCATGGCGGCATCCTCGAGATAGCCGACGGAGCGGGTCATGGCCTGGAGCGTGCGGGGGTTCATGGGGTCGAGCGAGTTGAAGCGGGCTTCGTCGCCCTGGTGTTTCTTGCGCCAGGCGAGGAGCGCGGAGTTGTCGCGGTCGAGCGCGACATAATTGCCGAGCGCGGCGCTGGCGTGGCGGCCGCCGATGTGCCCGAGGGCGACGGCGGCGCGGCGGACGATGTCGCGGTCGGGACTGGCGAGGCGTCGGATGAGTTCATCCTCGATGCGGCCCCAGCCCGTTTCCGCGAACCATTGGCGCCACGCATGGGCCTGCTGGCTGCGTTGCGCGGAGCTGGCGAAGGCGTCGAATTCGCGGGAGTGGCCGGTGAGGTTTTCGAGGGCGATGGCGGCGGACTGGGCGACGAGGGGATCGGGGTCCGTGAGAGCGTCGAGAATAAAGGGGACAGATTCTCGCGTGCCACAGCCGGCCAGGACAATTGCACAAGCGACACGGACTTCGCGGCTCTTGTCGGCCAGGCACTTGGCCAGCGCCGGCGCGGCCGCCGGATCGCGGAAGATGGCCAGGCGCTGGGCAGACGAAACCTTCAGGCCGGTGTCACCGCCTTGCAGATTGGCGATGAGCGCGGCGACTTCCTGCGCGCCGGTGGCCAGCGGATCGGGCGACTCGCTGTGGCGGTTGAGGCTGGCGATCTCGCGGAAGCGGTCGAATTGCAGTTCCATGAGGCCGGTGACGGCGGGGTTGTTGCCGCGGAAACGGTGGGGTTGGCCCTGGCCGAGCAGCGCCAGCGGCCGGGTGCGCATGGCCAGCATGCCGCCGGGCGTGGCGGGCGATGGCGCTTCCTGGCGCGAGGAGTGGCACCCGACGCAGCCGCGCTGCTCGCCGGGACGGACGTAGATCCAGGACATCTCGTTGAGTTCGCTGCGCCCTTCGGCGTCGACGGCCTGGAAGGCGATGGGCGTATCGGCCGGGACTTCGACGGCGAACGAACCATCGGGCGCGAGCGGCACGGTGCCGAGTTCGACCGTCTCATTGCCGGCGTGGACGATGTAGGAGTGGGATGAGCGCGTGGTCAGCCCCTTGCCGGCCAGGACGCGGATGGCGCGCACATGCGGCCAGCCGGCCGTGGTGTTGCGCGTGAGGCGGGCGTTCTGGCAGAAGAGGATGCCCGTGGATTTCACATCGTCGGCCTTGGCGCGATCGACCATTTCATTGAGCACGGGCGGACGCGGCCGGGCGCCGAGAAACATCGGCGAGTGCAGTGTCGCGCCGGGCACGGTGTGCAGGAGCGTCACCCGCTGTTCCTTCGCATCGGGGTTGAAGATGCCGATGGCCTGGTAGCTGAGGTCGTGGACCTTGCGCTTGCTCTTGCCGGGGGCGATCTCAACCGGGACCTTTGTGGGGACGGTGCAGAGCAGCCGGCCATCGGGCAGGGCGGCCACGTCGCCGGCTTCGATGCCGAAATTGCGCCAGTTCTGCTGCGGGTCGGCCGGGCGCCCAACGGTGATGCCCGGCCCGGACACGAAGGCGACGCGGCCATCGGGCATCGGCGCCGGGCTGCCGCAGATGAAGGCGCGCAGGCGCGTTCCGTATTCCGGGCTGTTGTCGAGGCCGAACTCGGTGTAGCCGTGCGTGCCGTCCGGGCGGATCGAGTGCAGCAGTGTCTCGACCTTGCCGCGGTCGAAGAAATTGTCCGAGCGGATGAAGATGATCCGCCCGTCCGCCATGACCCTGGGCTCGTTGTCGAAGATGATGGTGTGGGTGATGGGGTGAATGTCGCTGCCATCGGCGTTCATCACGAACAGCGCCCGCGACGGCGGGTTGTGGTATTCCTCGAAGGTGCCGATGCGCGTGGAGGTGAAGACGATGCGGCCATCGGGCAACTCGGCCGGGTCGATGTCGTGGAACGGGCCGTCGGTGAGGCGCTGGGCATCGCCGCCGCCGGCCGGGAGACGGTGAATGTGGAAGAAGGGCTCATCGTCGCGGGCCATGGAGACGTAGATCGACTTGCCGTTGTAGGAAACGGCCGGCGAGCCGATGGCGCCGCGCCCGGCATCGAGCAGCAGGTGGGGGGTCACATCGGGCCGGGCGGGCACCAGCGAGTACAGTTTGTGGCCGACCTTGATCGGCGCGGGCAGGTCGTGCTCGGGGAAGCCGCGCGAGTGGCGCGGGTTGAAGGTGGTGACGGTGAGACTCTCCCGCTTGTCGGTGACAGGGGTCAGCGGGCGTTTGAGGCTGCAATCATCGCCGACGAAGACGATGCCTTCGGGCCATACATAATCGGCAGGGGGGTGCGAATCGACCTGGGGCAGGACCGTCTCCAGCGGTTTGCGTTCGGCGGTTGCGTCGGGGAGTTTTCCCCAGGGCGGCATGCCGTAGTCGCCGATGACGTATACCGCGTTCCAATGTTTGTCGGCGAATCCGGGCTGGTGCCAGTTGGGTTCTTCCTTGCCGGTGTAGCGCCAGGCGTCACCGGTGGCCAGCACGATGGGCTGGCCCTGAACCAGTTCCACGATGAACTTCGCGACCAGGCCGGCGGGGCTGGGCGCGGTGTTGACGGCGCGCACGGCGATGACATTTCGGCCATCGGCGAGATGGGGTTTGATGTCGAACCGGCCGGGCTGGTTCCAGGCGCCGGGATCGTCCATGTTTTCGCCGATGGTCTTGCCGTTGAGATACAGGGTGTAGAGGTTGTCGGCGGTGATGAACGCCTCGGCGGACTTCACGGCCGTTCGGTCGGGGACGGTGAATTCGGCGCGGAAGTAGAGGGTGGCCGCGGGATAATCACGATAGGTCTTGCCCGTGGGCGGCGGCGACCAGATCCATTTCGTGCCGTCGAATTGCGACGGCTTGGGCTGGCCGGGCGCGGGCAGGCACAACAGCGAGCCCGCAATCGCGACCATGAGATATGCCACTCTCATCATCCGTCTCCTTGAACTGCCGTGACACTGAGCAATACGGCGGGGAGTGGAGGCCGTTGGATGGAGGGATGGATTCTGTGATGAAAGGCACGGGCGTCGCCGTTCTGTAGCCGCGATCGTTGATCGCGGTTCCCGCCGCGATGGCCCATCGCGGCTACAGTCATTGATTCCCGGCCGCGAGGCGGTCGAGCAGATCGTGGGCGCGCAGGTCGGGGGTAAACGATTGCAGCCGTTTCTGTACATAGGGCCAGGCGGCGGCGAAACCGTCGGCCAGGGGCACCGGCCGGGCGACGCGGCCGGAGATGCGCTCAAGTTTGGACGTGTCGAAGAGCGTGGTCCATCCCTTGTCGCCCAGCAGAGGACCCGTGCAGTCGGGCCAGGCTTTGACCAGCGTCTCCACCGGCACATGCGCGAACCGCGCGGCCGCTCCCATGACTCCCGCGATCGTCCGGTACATCTGCTCGAAGGTGAACGCGGTGTCGGTGACGACATGGAATGCCTCGCCCAGCGCCTCGCGCCGGCCGAGCAGCGGCACGAAGAGCGTGGCGAAGTCGCGGGCGTGGGTCAGCGTCCACAGGAGCGAATCATCGCCGTGGATGACCACCGGCCGGCCGGTCTGGATGCGCCATGCCTGATCGTCACCGCTGAGGCTCATGCCGGGGAAACGCCGCCGGTAGGTGTGGCTGGGCCGCACGACCGTCAGCGGCAGCCGGCCGGCCGCGTGGGCCTTGAACAGCACCAGCTCCATGTCGGCCTTGGCCTGCGAATAGGCCCAGTAGGGATTGTGCAGCGGCGTGGCTTCGGTGATTCGCCCGCCGAGCGGCGGCTTGTGATAGGCCGACGCCGTGGAGATGAAAATGTATTGGCCGCAATGGCCGCTGAAGAGTTCGACGTCGCGCCGGGCATCGGCGACGGTGTAGGCTTTGAACTGGCAGACGGCGTCGAAGTCCGCGCGGGCCAGCGCGGCGTAGGCGACGGGATCATTGATGTCGCCGACGATGCGGCTGACGCCATCGGGCAGGGGCTCGGGATCGCGCCCGCGGTTGAAGACGGTGCAGTCGTGCCCCGCGCCCGCGCTGGCCCGCAGGCATTCGTAGGAGATTTCGCCAGTGCCGCCGATGAACAAGATGCGCATGGCTGTACCGCCCATCTTCAGCGATCCTTCATTGAATAACGGGAAACCCGTAGGCCGGTGGCCGATCGCCGGCGATGTTTTCGGTTGTCATTCCCAATTCGGGTGAGATGGAGTTGGCCACGCCGATCGGCAGCGAAATCTTGCATCGAGCGGGCCTCTTCAGATAAAGGACTCCGACGAACACCAAGAGCAGGCTAAATGCGCTGTGGACAGCCTGGGGCACAACGCTGATGGGTCCGACTCGCGCGCCATCGCGGAACCGAAGCATCCGGCCGTGGCCTGCGGGATATTTCACGTTTGCCGCGACATCGTAGCGCAATGTCTTCCCTTGATACTTGGCGGGCACAGGATAGGGCACGCGAACGAATCCGAACTCGGCCGGTCCCACGTTCAGGGGCACACGGACCCGATCGATCTTGGGACACAGGATGGAGAATGAGCCGGGAGCCGGCTTCAGTTCGATCTCAGCCTCGCAACTGCGCTGGTACCGGTTCTGGAAGAAGATCAGCAGGAAACAGATACCGTTCTCGACCTGCACTGCCGTCGCAAATGACAACCCATCGCTTTCAAAGAAACTCCCGAACGCTTTCCGTAAATGATCTGGAACGATGTCCTTGCGAAACTCAGAACGGATCAGCACCCATCCCAAGGCGATAGTCACGACCGGGGCACCGAGTCGGAACGACCAGGTCGTCACATCCGGTCGCCCGATCGTCCAAGCGAAAACAGAACAGGCAAGAGCAATGAGAATTAGGAGTGCAATGATGGACTTGAGACTCTGGTTCATCGTGCGAACCTCAATGCGTCGGCCTGAGTCCCTCCAGCAGTTCTTGGGCGGCGGCGACGGCGGACTCGTAGACGGTACGCACGGGGACGTTGGCGTCGCCGGCGAGTTTGCTGCAGTCGTCGTATTCGGGGGTGGCGCCGACGGCCTTGTCGCCGAGCCATTTCACTTTTACACGCAGGGTGCCGAATCGGGTGGCGACTGACATGATTTCCCGCCGGGCTTCGTGGCGGTGACGCAGGGGGTGAACGCGGACACCCAGCGTCGAAGTCTCTTCGAGGATTACCTGGCTCAGCGCCACCTCCTGAGTCGCCGGGCCGAGTGCGGTGAGAAGGATGGCCGGGCGGTTCTTCTTCATCTGGATCGGCGTGAACCAGACATCTTTCGCGCCGGCGGCGAAGAGGCGGTCGCTGACGGCCGAGAACAACTGCGGGTTCATGTCGTCGATGTTGGTTTCAAGCTGCACCATCGGACCGTGATCGTGCAACTGCCCGAGCCACAGGCGGGCGACGTTGGGCCATGGTGTGTCCTTGCCGCCGGCGCCGACGCCGATCCGCTCCAGCGTCATCAGCGGCTGCTCGAACCTGGCCAGTTCTCCCAGCAGGGCCGCGCCGGTGGGCGTGACCCATTCGCCGGGAGCGGGCGCGAGGCAGATTGGCGCGCGGGCGGCCGCGAGGAGTTCGAGCGTGGCCGGTGCGGGCAGGGGAATCTGCCCGTGCTGGCTCATCGTCCAGCCGCCGCCCAACGGCAGGGCCGAGGCATACAGCGTCTCGATGCCCAGTTCGTGCAGGCCGGTGATGGTGCCGACGATGTCGATGATGGCGTCGACGGCGCCGACTTCGTGGAAGTGGATCTTGTCCGGCGTCGTGCCATGGACCTTGGCCTCGGCATCGGCCAGGCGGCCGAACACAGCGAGGGCCTTTTCCTGAATCGGCTTGGCGGTATCCGAAGAACTGATGATCTGGCGGATGTCCGACAGGTGCCGGTGGTGGTGTCCCTCGGCCGCATGCACGTCGACCTTCGTCGCCCGCAGCGGGCCTTTCATGACGGTGCGGGCGTCGATCTTCCATTCATCGGCCGGCAGTTTGAGCCGGGTGATGGCGCTGCGAAGTTGCTCGACGGACCACCCCGCATCCACGAGGCAGCCGAGGAACATGTCACCGGAGATTCCAGAAGGCAGGTCGAGGTAGGCGATCATTGGCTTGGTTCTTCGTTCTTTGTTGTTTGTTCTTTGTTGTTGGTTGGTCGAGCGACCCGAACAGGCAGCCCGGAATCTGAAATTTGAGATTTCAAATTCCAAATATCAAATAACCAACAACAAACAACAAATTTCCACTATGCCGCATTCCCGGCCAGGGCCTTCTTCACCCGTGCGGCGAAGTCGTCGACCTCGTCGGTCTTCTCAAAGCCGACGATCATCGTGTCCACGGCGTTCAGGCCCAGAACGTACTTGATCGACTCGTCGCGCTTGGCCGGGTCGTTGCGGTAGCGGCCTTCGCCGACCAGCTTCATGCCGACCACGCCCTTGCCGTTGGCGCGGGCGGTCTTGAGCACGTCGGCCACCACGGCCGGGTTCTTGTCGTCCATGGAATCGCCGTAGGCGTTGATGCGGGCGTGGATCGAGTCCACCCACGGGCTTTCGGCGGCGGCCTTGAGGGCGGCCAGCGAGTGACAGGACACGCCATGCGCCTTGATGATCCCCTTGGACTTCACTTCCTCCATGATGTCCATCTGCTTCTTCATCTTGTCGGTCCAGTTGGCATCCGACATGCAGTGGATCAGCACCAGGTCGATGTAGTCGGTGTTGAGTTCCTTGCGGAAGCGATCGATGACGACATTCGCATCCGGCCGCTCTTTCTCGGGAAGGGCGCCGCCCATGAACCAGATCTTGGTATTGATGACGTAGCTGTCGCGCGGCACTCCCTTGAGCGCGCTCGCCAGGAATTCGTGCGAGCCGTACATGTCGGCCAGATCGAAGAAACGCACGCCCTGTTGATATTCGTACTTGAGCAACGCCTCGAACTTCTCCTTGCCCAGGCGGGTCATGTTGCTGGCGCGCTGGCCGCCGCGCATGCCCGTGCCGGCCGCCACCAGCGAGACCTTCAGCCCGGTCTTGCCCAATGGCACCAGCTTGAACGGATTGGCCGCCGCCGCGGCGTCGGCCGCAAGCAGCGACGGCGCCATCATTGCCCCGGCCGCGCCGGCGAGAGTCATCGTCAGGAACTCGCGTCGATTCATATTCATGGGTTGTACCTCTGAAGAAAGGCTTGGGTTCTCTATCTCTCCTATCTTAGCCGCGAAGCCGCGTTGCCTTCCAGTGGCAGATCAGTTCATGCTCGGATCGGGCGGAATGACTTTCGGGTCCAGAGCGCTGTAGAGCGAACTGGCGTTGATCTGCTTCATGATCTTCGTCCACTGCTCCGGATCGTCGGTGAACACGGCCGGGGCCGTCGCCGCAACCACCAGCCAGCCTCCATCCTCGAGTTCGGTTTCGAGCTGCCCCGGCGACCAGCCGGCGTAGCCGACGAAGAACTTCATCGGCGCGCTGGTGTTGGCAACGAGTTTGTTCAGGGCGTCGCGGTCGGTGGAGAAGTGGACGCCGGGCATGACCTCGATTTCCGAGGCGGTGTCGTCCCCGTGAACCGCCATCAGCGGGCCCTCGCACGGCCCGCCCTGATGGATGAACCCCTCGGCCGGGCAGGGGATGTCGTCGATCTGCTCCCACGCCTCGCTGACGGTGGTATCGGTGGGCCGGTTGAGGACCAGCCCCAGCGCTCCCTGCTCGTTGTGCTGCACCATGAGCACGACGGTGCGGAAGAAATTGGGGTCCATCAGCCGGGGTGCGGCGATAAGAAGATGGCCGGCGAGAGACTTCATCTACGCATAGATGTTACCTTGGTTCCACATGTGGGGCCAGCGAAACCAGCGGAAACCAGCGGAGGCAGATGACAATGCCAAATGACGAATGACGAATGCCGAGAGAATACCCAATGATCGAATGCCCAATTCGGACTTCGGTCATTCGGCATTCTCTCGTCATTCGTCATTCTGCATTCGTCATTCCCGGCGCAAGCGGGTTTAGTTTCCCGCCGGCTGCCCGATGATGATCATCCCGCCGCCGCGCGAGGGCTGCGGTTTCATGTACGGGGCGTTGAGGACGCGGTCGATCTGGCTCTTGCAGCCGGCCAGATGGGCGCGGGTGGCGAAGTCGAGCTTCGAGCCGGCGCCGTCTTTGGCCTTGTCGATGACCTGGCCGATCTGGTCGGAGAGGTCCTGGGCGGCCTGCCGGCACATGGCCTGCAGGTCGGGCGACATCGTGCCGTCGGAATCGACCAGCGCCAGCAGATATTCCATGTGCTGCCGCTGCAGGTTGCGGCGGATGGACGACAGCCCCGGCTTGGCGTCGGTGAACTTCTCGCCGTCGGCCGGCAGGGTCCAGATCATGTTGCGCACGCTGGTCAGCAGTTCGGCGGCCGTGAACTTGTCGGCGCTCTTGCTCTTGAGCTCGGCATCGTACACGCGCTGCAGCACGATCGGATTGCACAGCGGCAGCAGCGTGCTCGCCTGGATACGGGCGATGATCTGGTGGGCGGGGTAGTCAATGCGCTGCATCATGACCGTATTGAAGTTCCAGTCGGGCCAGCGGGTGGGAACGAGCTGGTTGAGCAGGTCCGGGTCGGCCATCAGGAAGTCGTCCCGGAAGATGGTCTCGCCGAGCGCTGCCAGCGCGGCCCGCTGCTGTTTGGGATCGACCAGGACCATCGGCGCCTTGGCGTTTGCATCGGACGAGCGGTTGCGGTTGACGTAGATGCCGCCCGGAATGCGGGCGACGAAGGCGGCGTCGCGGTACTTCTCGTGCATGGCCATGCTGTAGGCCCGCATCAGATAGTAGTTCGGCTCGTTCTCCTTGACCGCCGTCTTGCGGATGTCCTTGAGGATCGAGTCGGCCAGGTCGACGCGCTGTTTCGACCAGGCGATGACGTCGTTGCTCATGTCAAAGCGGTTGGTCAGCGGATCGGTCGAGGACAGACCCATCGTGTCTTCGTCGGTGAGGTATGCATGGTCCGGCGTGGCGTCCTGCGAGGCGATGGTCGAGAGCATCTTCTTCTCGTCGCCATCGGCGGGCCCCGGCTGTTTGTAGCCATACTCGATGGCCCAGGTGTCATACGGGCCCACGGTGGGCGTGGTGATGTGGCGGAGCTTCTCGAGCTGGTCGCCCTTGAACATCAGCAGGGGGATATAGTCCATGATGGAGGCGCAGGTGGCATCGTCGGTGGTGTCGCGGCGGCGGCGGATTTCATCCAGACCCAACCAGGCGGACGCCTTGAAGTTGTGCCGCAGGCCCAGGCAGTGGCCGACCTCGTGCGTGACCACCTGCTTGATGATCTCGCCGAGGATGCGGTCGGGCACCTTCTTGCCGGGCGCCTGCGCGGCGTAGAGGAGCTGGAGCATGCCCAACTGCTGCTGCAGGCCCTGGGCGTAGTTGCAGCCGACGTGCTGCCGGGCGATGTTGGTCGCCACGCGCGGGGCCGGTCCGGCCGAGTCGTAGAGCATCTCACCTTCGGGAACGGCGGCCTTGCGGATTTCCTCGGCCGTCACGCCCTGGGGGATGAACTGCGGGTTATCCAGCAGGAACTTGGCAACGTCCGGGCCCAAGGCGCTGGGCACCGGCGGAAGCTGTTCGGTCTGTTCGTGATAGACCCGCAGCATCGAGTCGTCGAAGATGATGTCGGCATCGAGAATCTGCCCGTTGCGCGGGTCGGCCCGGCTTGGGCCCATGGCGAACGCCCGGCCGGTCACGATCCAGCGGATGAAGTTGTAGCGGGCATCCTCGGGATCGACGTTGGCGTACTCGTTGTCCTCGGTCTGCTGCTGCACGATGACGGCGCCGGTGATGCCGAGCTTCTCAAACGCCTTGTTCCAATCCAGCGCGCCGTCGGCCACGTACTTGCGCCAGGCCAGCGGCACGGTCTTCTCGATGATGAACACGATCGGCTTGTCCGGCGGCGAGAGTTCCAGCGACGGATCCTTCTTCTTGATGTCCCAGCGGTTGATGTAGCGGACCATCAACTCGGGCTCGGTGAGCTTGGCGTTCCAGTCCATGCGGGTGGTCGTGAAGTAGCCCACGCGCTCGTCCGCGACGCGCGGCGCGAAACCACGGGCATCGGGCAGGCGGCGCAGCGAGAAGGAAACGCCGACGGTTTCCCAGCCCGTGCCGCGCATGCCCACGGCCATGTCGCAGTCGACCAGCACGTTGTCGGGGAAGCTCTTGACCTTGGAATACTCGGAGACATCACGCCGCGGCGGCTGGCCGGTGGGCATGCCCAGGCCCGACATCAAAATGGCCGAGAGATCCACCAGCGGATCGCCACCGGCCTGGGCGATCACCGGCATGACGCCGAGATAGCCGCTGGTGTACGTGCGGACGACCGCGTCATTCACGGGCGAGGCCGGGTTCTGCACGTAGCGCACCTCGGGCACGGCCAGCATCACTTTCCGGCCGGACATCTCGAAACGGACCAGGTACGAATCGCCCTGGAATCCGGCCAAGGCGCCCTTGGACCCGCTGATTGCCAGCAGAAGGTCCTGTTTCAGGAGCGAGCGGGGAATGATGGCCAGGAGCTTGGACGTGTCCGCCTTGGTGTCATTGGGGTTGGCGCGGTAGAGCGTGATGAGGCCGGGAATGGCGGTCATGTCCTTGGTGATGGTGGCGGCGTCGGGCAGCCGGTTGGGATCCTGCGGCGGCGCCGGCGGCTGGGCGGGGGCAGCCGGCGCGGCCGGCACCGCCGGGCCGGGGGCCGGCGGTGCGCCGGGTTCGGACT
>JBIOJL010000130.1:0-13820 GCA_044450885.1 Tepidisphaerales bacterium | reverse complement strand
CGTCCAGGGCGTGCGCGAAGGGCTGAAGAAGTATGCCAATATGCAGGAACTGAACGGCGCGGGAAAGGGCGTGTTTTACCACGAAGAAACGCCGGAGAAGGCGGCCCAGGCGGTGAACGATGCCCAGCGGGCCAATTCGACCATCGGCGGCTGGGCGATGATCGGCGGCTGGCCGCTCTTCACGGCCAACGCCCTGAAGTGGGAGCCGGGGACGGTGAAGGTGGTGGCCGTGGATGCGCTGCCGCAGCAGTTGCCGTACCTGAAGAGCGGGCATGTCTCCATGCTGCTGGCCCAGGACTGCTACGGCTGGGGCTACAAGTCGGTGGACATGCTGCTGACCAGGATCGTCAACGGCAAGGACCCCGAAGGGATGGATTCCAAGAGCCTCGATCCGGCCAAGCGGCGGCGCGTCGATCCCCTGACAAAAGTGACCAAGGACAACGTGGACGAGTTCGGCAAGAACTGGGACAAGTGGCTGGGGAAGAAGTAGCGAACGGTGGGACAGGCATTCGTGCCTGTCGTTTCACCCATCGCGTGTTGTGTGACGGAGTGGTAGTCCCAGGCGCGACATGACTGACGACTTCATCCGATTCGAGTCGATCACCAAGCGCTTCGCGGGCGTGACGGCGCTCTCGGACGTCACGCTCGCGATTGGGCGTGGGGAGTGCCACGCCCTGATGGGGGAGAACGGCGCGGGCAAGTCCACGCTGGGGAAGGTTCTGGCGGGAATTCATCGGGCGGAAGAGGGGCGGGTGTTGATCGACGGCTTGGAGCAGCGGCTCCATTCGCCGCGCGACGCGGCCATGGCGGGCATCGGGATGGTCCACCAGGAACTGGCGTTCTGCCCTGAGCTGAGCGTGGCCGAGAATCTGAGCATGGGCCGGTATCCGGTGCATATGGGCCTGTTCGTGCGCCGCTCGGAGATGGAGGCGCGGGCGCGGCAGTTGCTGGGACAAATCGGCGTGGAAATCGACGTCGGCCGGGCCATGCACGAACTGACGACGGGCCAGGAGCAGATGGTGCAGATCGCCGCGGCCGTGGGGACGGGGGCGAAGATCCTGGTGTTTGACGAGCCGACGAGTTCGCTGTCGGAGGTCGAGGCGCGGCGGTTGTTCGCCCTGATCGGCCAGTTGAAACAGCGCGGCGTCACCATGATCTACGTCTCGCACCGCCTGCCGGAAGTGTTCTCCCTGTGCGACCGGATCAGCGTGTTGCGCGATGGCCGGTACGTGGGAACGGTCGAACGCGACAAGGCGGATGAGAGCCGCGTGGTGCAGATGATGATCGGGCGGGCACTGGCGGCCGAGGGCGACCTGCGCCCGCGTCCGGCAATGAAACGGCCGGTGCTGGAGGTGCAGGGATTGCGCTCGCCGGGGAAGTTTCGTGAGGTCAGCTTCACGGTAGATGCGGGGGAGATCGTGGGCTTCGCCGGACTGGTCGGCGCCGGGCGGAGCGAGGTGGCCCAGGCGGTCTTCGGGCTGGATCCGCGGGCCGATGGGGTCGTGAGCGTCGAGGGGCGGCAACTGCCCGGGCGGTCGATCGCCGCGGCCATGCGGGCGGGGGTCGGGCTCGTGCCGGAAGATCGTAAGCGGCAGGGTCTGGTGATGATGATGGGGTGCCGCGAGAATTTCTCGCTGTCGCTGCTGGAGCGGTTCTCCAACTGGGGATTTCTGAAACTGGGACGGGAACGTGCCGAGGCAACCGGGGGCTGTGAGCGGCTGGCGGTGAAGATGGCGACCATCGACACGCCGGTGGCGGCGCTGTCGGGCGGGAACCAGCAGAAGGTCGTGCTGGCGCGCTGGCTGGCGCAGGGGGGCAAGGTTTTGATCGTGGATGAGCCGACGCGCGGGGTCGATGTCGGGGCGAAGGCGGCCATTCACCTGTTGCTTTCCGACCTGGCCGGGCGAGGCTTGGCGATCGTGCTGATCTCGTCGGAACTGCCGGAACTGCTCAAGCTGTCGACGCGGGTCCTGGTGATGCGCGAGGGTCGGTTGGTCGGCTCGGTGGCCGGGGAAGATGCGACACAGGAGGGAGTCATGCGCCTGATGGCGGGAGTTGATGCCGGATGATCACCCCACCAGCCCGCGCTCGCGCAGGTAGTTCAGGATCAGCGTGTCGAACGGCACCGCCGTCGACGAAAACAGGTATGTCCCGCCCCGGCGGGTGACGTAGTCCTTCACCGCCAGGCAATACGCATTGAGGTTGGCCTTGTACTGCTTGAGCAGCGGCTGGGTGATCGACACCTCGGCCAGGTCGCCGTCTTCCATGTCGCGCAGCTTCAGGTCGCCCTCCAGCGGCGGGTCGATCTCCTGCGGCGAGAGGACCTGGATCGCGAACAGGTCGTACTTGCCCCCGGCCAGGTAGCGCAGGCCCGATTCGTAGCCGCCCTTGTCGAAGAAGTCCGAGAGGATGACGCAGACGCCTTTCTGGCGGTGGGCCAGGGCAAACCGCTTGCATGCCTCGGCCAGGTTGCCGGCGCCCTCGGGCTTGAGCTTCTCGATGAAGTCGATCATCCGGGCCACCCGTGTGCGCCCGCGCATGCCGCCGGTGTCGGCCACCACGCCGTCGGCGATGGCGTTGACGACCACCCGGTTGTAGTTGACCAGCCCGATGTACCCCAGCGCGGCCGCCACCCGCTGGATGTAGCGGAACTTGTTCGGATCGCCGTAGTTGCAGCTTCCGGTGACATCGACGATGAGGTACAGCGCCAGGTCTTCCTCTTCGAGAAAGAGCTTGAGGAAGATGCGATCGAGCCGCGCGTAGATGTTCCAGTCGATGAAGCGGAGGTCGTCGCCGATGACGTAGTTGCGGTAGTCGGCGAACTCGACCGACTGCCCGCGGCGCTTGGAGCGCCGCTCGCCCTTCATCTTCCCCGCCAGGATCTTCCGCGACATGACGTCGAGCTGATCGAGCCGGGCCATGAACTCGGAGGTCAGGAGCGTGTCGTCTTTGGCGGTGGTGATTGCCATTTTATTAAACCACTAAGGGCCACTATGGACCACGAAGCATACAAGACCAAGGCAAAGGTAACGCGGTCATTGTACCATGCGCCTCCATTCCAGTTTGCCGGTGCTGTCGAAATTTATGAGCACGCCGACCTTGTGATGAGTGGCCCGCAAGTAATCTCGGTACACCTCATCCTTCATCAATAACTCGCTCATTGAACCTTCTCCTCTCTTCTTCGCGCCCCTTGGTGGCCCTTCGTGGTTAGAAACCTACTTCAACTTCTCATCCAGCGTCCGCACCAGCGGCCAGTCGGGGCCATACGCATCCTTCCACGCGTCGCGGCAGAGTGTCCACATCGCGCGGGCGCCCTGCCCATCACCCGATTCCAGCAGCGAACGCCCCACCTCGAACCGCGTCATGGCCGTGTGCGGGTGATCCGGCCCCAGCGTCTCCTCGTGGATATCCAGGGCCTTCTTGAACAGCCCCGCCGCCTCGTCCTTGTCCCCTTTGTCCCGCAGGATCGTCGCCAGATTGAGCAGCGAGTTGCCGGAATCATGATGCCGCTCGCCGTGAATCTTCACGTACAGCGCCGACGATTCCCGCATCTTCGCCAGCGCCTCTTCCCACTGCTTCCGCCGGTACAGCGCCTGCGCCTCGCGGTTCAGCCCGGCCGCCTGCCGCAGCGTCGCCGCCTGCTCCTCGCTCAACGCCTCGGGCGGCGCACCGCTCAGCGTCATCCGCTTGCAGATCAGCCGCCCGCCCCGCTGGGTCCAGGTGACCCCGGCCACCGGAATCCCCAGCGTGTTCGTGTCGGCCCGCCCCAGCACGCGATCCCCCTCGCGCAACACCACCATGCCGTGCCGGTATTCCAGTTCCCATTTGGCCGCGGCGGGCGATTCGGCCAGGGGGATCTCCCGCAGCATCTTCGCCTCCGGCTGGCCCTGGGTCTGGCTCCAGAACTGGAGCTTCGCCTGCGGCTTGCCATCGTTGACGCTCCGGATCACCTTCATGTTGACCACGGAACGGTTGAGGTTGACAAAGCCGAATTCCGTCTCGGCCGGCTCTTGCGCATCCTTGGCCAGGGGCTCGAACTCGATGTCCAGGACGAGAATCGCACGCGGGCTGGCCTGGACCGGCCGCACCAACGCCATGTGCCCGCCGACGCCGTAGCCGCCGCGCTCCTTGTCATACCCCAGTTGGCTTTCCTTGCCCGGCGCCACCGGGAACAACTTGAACCGGTCCATGCAGCCGTTGCCGTCGGGGAAGGTCTCGTCAAAGAAAGTGGTCGGCGCCACTCCGGCCGGCCTGGAAGTCGGCAGCCCCATTGCCATGCACGAAAGCCAACCCATCGCCACCACGCCCGCCCACCGTGTCATCCTGCGCATGACAAACCCCTTCCGCTGTAGCGGCGATCGTCGAGCGCCGCCAGTTCCTGTTCGGAGTTCTCGTTCGGAGTTCACGCTTCAGCGTGTCTTTCAACCATTTCCACGCGAAGACAAGCTAAAGCTTGAACTCCGAACGCCGACACCGCGCCTACTTCCCATCGTTCAATTCCACGATCGTGATGTTCTTGAACAGAACCTGTCCGCCGCCGGGAACTTCGGACTGGAGGGAAATGTACCCCTCGGGTTCGATCAGCCCGTCGGCTTTCCAGGCCGGCTTGCCGTTGATTTCAAGCTCGACCTTGGTGCCGGCCACGGTGATCTTGAAATGATTCCACTCGTTCGGCTTGGTCAGCCCCTTGCTGCGGGCTTCCTTGAACTCGGCGATGTTCCCTTCGTCGTCGAATCGCAGATTGATCTGCCACACCTTCGGCCAGGGGAACTTCGTCGCCGGATCGGGATCCTTGCAGCGGATGTAGACGCCCGAGTCGTACTGCCCTACTTTGAGCATTTTGTAGTCCAGTTCCAGGATGTAGTCCTTGAACTTGCGGTCCGGCCGCACCACGCCGTTGCCGCCCTTGATGAAGATGCACCCATCCTGCACCTCGGCCTGGCAGGTGATGATCTTCCACCCGTCCAGCGTCTTGCCGTCAAAGAGCGGCACCGGCTCCTTGGTCTTGGGTTTTTCGGCGGCCGGGGCATCGGCGGCCAGAGAGGAATTCACCAGCAAACACAACGCGGCCGCGAAAGCGAGAAAGCGCATGAGTGTCATCTCCGTGGGAAAAAGGCTTGGGGCCATCGGACCATTGACGGTATGATAATTCCCCGGAGCGTCGGACGAAAGCCCTTGCACCCTTGCACCGGAGGGTCGTCATGATCAATCGCGGACTCGGCGTGTTCATTGTCGTGTTCTTGGCCCTGACTACCCCGGCGCGGGCCGACGGGCCGATCTTGCCCTATGTCATCATCCCCGGCCCGTTGCTGCCAGATTCCAGCGTCGTTCTCGTAACCTCGACACCCCGTCAAGTCTGGGCAATCGATCGATCCGACACATGGCAGTTGCTGCGTGAGGATGCCGATCTGTCCGCGCGTCTGCGGCAATGGGAGAATTCCCGAAGTTGGCTGTTGTCCATGAGTTCATCCCATCTCCCGGCCCGCACGGATGCCATCGGCCCCATTCTCATGGATTCGGGGACGTTGCGGATGCCTGAAGTGACGATCCCGCTTCCTCACGTTGGCGGTGCGGTCGTTGATTCCAGTGTGGTATACTCTGTTTGCGGCAGTGGCCCACGCGCCACGGTCCTTGCGGGCACCACCATCGGCCAAGCCGTCGGCGACCTTCTTTCGGTGGGCGCCACACCTATCGACCCAACCCCCGTGATTCCCCTCGCCATTCTGCGGCACGCCGATTTGTACACGCTCCGGTTTCACACGCCATCGGCCGACACCATCGAACTGACCGCCCGCTTCCAGTTGACCGGCGAATCGCGTGAGGCCGCCCTCCAGCGTGGTCGGGACAGCAACACGGTGGAGTCGGTTCGTGTTGTGCCAGATCAAGTCCGACTGCCCCTCGGCGGCGGCAGCCAACAGCTATTCGGCGGTATTCTCCGGCAAACCGTCGTTCCCGACCCGGACACTCCGCCCACCCGCTGGTTCCGCTTCGACTTGCCGAATGGCGGGTAGCGACTGGCAAAGAAGCAATAGTTTGACACGCCCGAGACTAACCTAACCAAGAACAAACAACAAATAACAACCAGCAACTCACATCGTCTTCGGATCGATCTCCCCCTTGTGCTGTTTCGTGTTGATCATCCTGGCCACCAACTCCGCCTGTTTCCGGTCCTTGCACGGGATCGAGAACTCGTTCCGGCCCTGCTTGCCGTTCCACACCACCCACACATTCCCCGACGTCACGGCCACGCGGACCTTGCCAATGTTCTGTGGAATCTTGTGAATCGCCATATCTCGTTCGCATCCTCTCAAGGCACCTTGCCGGAATGACACGACGGTTACCACCCCGGAAACGAGCCGCCGACGTCGTCCGTCCTGACGTTGGGCTTATCAGGATCCTGTCGCGGAGCGTCCTTGAGCCGCTTTCGTCTCTTAACTACCGTTGTAGCCACGACTCGGGATCGGTCGAGATCGTCGGACCAGACCATGATACGCCAGATCTTCCGGGCCGGTACATCGCCGGCCGCGATGGCGATCTCGGCAGGGATGCCCTGGGTATTCAAGGCCCTTTCAATTGAGACGATGAGACCGTGGTCCGTGGCCTCCAACAGCATGAGCTTCCGCTCGGCTGGACCGGGGACACGATGGGCCATGGGGATCTTCGCTTGTTCCTGGTCGCGGCTCAAGGTTCTGTGCCTCCCATGCAACTTCGTGCGGTATCTGTAGCAGGCGACGGTGGGCGAGGACGCCCACCCTACCGTTTCGCCACCGCCTCCTCCGGCGAGGTCGTCGGCACTTCGGCCACCAGCTTCTCCAGCACCATGTCCGTGGTGATCCCTTCGGCTTCGCCCTCGAAGTTGAGGATCAGGCGGTGGCGCATGGCGGCCGTGGCCACTTCCTTGATGTCCTTGAAACTCACGTGGAACCGGCCATCGAGCAGCGCCCGCACCTTGGACCCCAGCCCGATCGTCTGGGCGGCGCGGGGACTGGCCCCCACGCGGACGAACTGGTTGACCATGGGAATCGCGAACGGGCCCTGCGGATGCGTCGCCAGCACGCAGCGGATGGCGTAGTCCTGCACGTGCTGGGCGATGACCACGCGGCGGACCAGATTCTGGTGGGCGATGATCCGCGGGCCGTCGATCACCGGCTTGATGTCCACATTGTGCCCGGTGGTGGTGCGGTTGAGGATCTGGTGCAGTTCCTCGCGGTCGGAATATTTCACCAGCAGTTTGTAGAAGAAGCGGTCGAGCTGGGCCTCGGGCAGCGGATAGGTGCCTTCCTGCTCCAAGGGGTTCTGGGTGGCCATCACGAAGAACGGCTCTTCCAGCTTGCGGATGGAGCCGCCGGCCGTCACCTGGCGCTCCTGCATCGCTTCCAGCAGCGCCGACTGAGTCTTGGGCGTGGCCCGGTTGATTTCGTCGGCCAGCACGATCTGGGCGAAGATGGGCCCATGGACGAAGTTGAACTGCCGGTGGCCGTGCTCATCCTCCATGATGACGTTGGTGCCGATGACGTCGGAGGGCATGAGGTCGGGCGTGAACTGGATGCGGCTGAACTTGAGGCTCAGGGCCGACGCCAGCGAGCGGATGAGGGCGGTCTTGCCCAGTCCGGGCACGCCTTCGAGCAGGGCGTGCCCGCCGACGAAGAGGCAGGTGAGCACGCCGTCGACGATTTCCTCGTGGCCGACGATGGCCTTGCCGATCTCCGCCTGCACGGCGCGATAGTCGCGCCGGAAGGCGTCGGTGAGGGCCTGGATCTGTGGGTCTACGCCGGGGATTGTGGTTTCTGCCATGAGTAACCTCACTGCCGTTCAAAAAGACTATTGCCCACTAAGGGCCACGAAGATTCACTAAGATTAGTTTACAAGACGTTTCCACTCCAAGCGGCCGGAGGCGCCGAAGTTGATCAGCAATCCGACGCGATGACCGGTCGCGTGAAGATAATTGATCAGTTGGCTTTCCTCTCGCGGAGTCAGTTGATCCATTGCCTTGATTTCGACGATGATTTGTTCATAACACTCCACGTCCGCCAGATACTCTTTCTTCAAGACCCGTCCTTTATAAATGATCTTCAATGGCTTCTGAGCCACGAATGAAATACCCCTGTCAGCAAGCTCGATCTCAAGGGCCTCTTGATAGACAGCTTCAAGAAATCCACTACCCAACTCAGAATGAACTTCCATCGCCGCACCGATGATCGCAAACACTTCGTCTTTCAAGAGCAACTCTGACATTCTTTCCTCCTTCGTGTTTCTTCGTGTCCTTAGTGGGCAATCCTTATTCGCCTTTCTCCTTACGTCTGATCTGTTCCTGCGCCCGCCGCTTGGCTTCCAGCAGGCTTCCGGTGTGGCCGCCCACGGGGGCGCCGCCCTTGGGCTTGGGGTCCTTCGGCGGCGGGGGCACGGCCTTGGCGGTGGCGCCGCCCACCACCTGAGTGATGTCCCCTTCGACCGCCTTGCCGGCGTCGAACTTGGCGCTGGGATCGGGCCGCGCAGCCGCCGCAGCGCCGGGCTCGGGCTGCTTGAATTTCGACTCGGCCACCTCTTCGCGGACCTTGCGGAGGGCATCCAGCGTCTGCTTGCTCTCGACTTCGCGGGTCAGCGTGAACGAACGCACGAACTGGGCGGCCGACGCGGCCACCTTCTTGGTAACGCCCCAGTCCCAGGCTATGCGACGGATGGCCACGTCGATGATGATCAGTGCCAGCAGGAACGGGATCAGAATGTCCCACACCGGCATCGGCGAGGAGCCGACCACCAGGTGCTCGCGGGAGAACAGGTCGACCGCGCTGGGGTCCCACGCGGGAAGCACCCGCCCGCCCGTGCGCCGGGCGATTTCATCGAGCAGCCCGTCGTTGCTCTTGAGGTCGCGGGTCTCGGCCGACTCGTTCACCGACAGCCCCGATACCAGCCACCCCTGCTGCTTCTCCGAGGCCGCGTAATGCAGGGCGACCACATAGTTGCCCGGCTTGTTGGATGGGAACTCGCCGGTGTAGGTGCCCGGGCCCGTCTGCACCAGCCGGACATTCTGCGTCTGGCCGTCGGCATCGATGACCGTGCCGTCGAAGTTGACGAAGTTGGTGTAGCCGGCATCCTTGTTGGTGACTTCGACGGTTACCTTGGCCTTGTCGCCGTTCCGCTCGGTGGTCACGGCAAAGTCGGTGGACATCGGCGGCCGGGAAACGCCGCGGACGACCTGGGCCCAGAACTTGGCGTACTGGCCCATCTGCTGCGGCGTCATCCACGCCGGCTGCCAGCGCGCGGAGGCATCGGAGGCAAAGACCGCCGCCTTGCCCAGCCCCGCCTGCCAGTGGGCGAACAGCGGATCGTTCTTGCCGCCGTTGAGCGCGACCATCGGCATCTTCACGCTCGGGTCGTTCTTCTTCTGCGACAGCACCAAACCCACGATCGGCGGAACCTCGCGGATGCCCGCCATGATGTCCGAGCCGGCGTCACGCACCGCCACCGGGAACGGCGGATCGGTGCTTTCCTGGATGAGCGTCCGGCGCACCACCGTGGCTTCCTTGATGAAGATCTGCGGCAACTGCGACGGATTGCTCTCGATGGGCCCGTAGTAGCGCCCGCCGGTGTCCTTGGACATCTGCTGCATGGTTCCCGAGACGAAGCCGCCGTGCGGGAAAACGGACACCGTCGAGATGGAAATCTTCAGCTTCTTGCAGTCGTTGATGAGCGCAACTGCCGGAGGCTGCGGGTCGCCATCGCTGATGATGATCATGTGCTTGACCGCGGCGTTGTTGTTCTTCAGGCAGGGCGAGGAGGGCCCGGTGCCGTCCAGCGCCAGCTTGACCGTTTCGTCGAAGCTGGGCATGTCGCCGGGCTGCATGTGCTTGATGGCGTTGAAGACGTTGATGCCGTCCCCCTTGGGCGCCAGCACGTAGTCCCAGTTGGCGTTCATGTTGCCGCCGGCCTTCCAGTGGTAGCTGATGACGCCGATGTCGTCCTGCGAGGAAAGCGTCTCGACGGCCTTGATGGCGCACTGCTCGCCCCAGTAGTTGCCGTTGGGCATCTCGCAGGAGTGGATCACCACGACCAGCGCCCCTTTGGGCATCTGCCGCTGCGCGGGGATGTCGAAGCTGACCGGCATCACCTCTTCGACCTTCGAGCCCTGCCAGCCGCCGGCGCCGAGGGAAGTCTCGCCGCCGATCATCACCAGCCCGCCGCCGAAATCGTGGACATAGGACGCCAGCATCTTGTCCTGGCGCTCGCCCAGCCCGCCGCCGCCGAACTGCCCGCGCGGCACGTTGTTGAGGATGATGGCGTCGAAATCCTGCATGGCGACCGGGTCGTCGGGCACCTGGTCGACGCCGACGCGCTGCACGTTGATCCCCTCCAGCGCCAGCGCATCCGCCAGCGTCCTGCCGGCGTTGTCCCGGCTGTTGTCGACGTAGAGCACCCGGCCCTTGCCCTGGATGAAGGTGAACGCCCCGGCCGAGTTGTTGCTGGTCAGCGTGTCGCCGGGAACGCTCTTGCCGGCGGCCACGTCACTGCGAGGGTTCAGCACATCGGGGGTGAACATCGCCTTGAACCGCAACACGCCGCGCTGCCGCAGCGCCGGCACACGCACACGCTCCACATGCTTCCGCGGCTCGATCCGGCCATCGGCGGTTACTTCCGCGCCGTCGATGGTGATCTTCTTCTTGGCCAGCGGCACGTCTTCCTGCAGCACGTCCAGCGTCCCGCTAACGGGTTCTTTGTTGGTCGAGATCAGGCTCACGAAAATGTCGAACGCATCGTTTTCCCGCTTGAACGACGGCGCCGAGACTTTCTCGACGATGATCTCGTTGGTCACCGCGTAGTGCAGCGGCATCACGTCGATCGGCACCCGCTGGGCCACCGCCGCCGCCAGGGCGGTCTCCAGGTTGCCGGCATTCTGGTTGCCATCCGTGACCAGCAGGATGCGCTTCATCGAATCGGTGGAGAAGCTGGCCAGGGCAAGCTGGATCGCTTCGGCGATGTTGGTCTGGTCGCCCGGTTCGCGGACAGCACGGGCATCGAGAACGAGTTCGGGGCTGGGCAGCGAGTCGATCAACGGCGAGTCGGCAAAGCTGATGACACCAATTTTGTCGTCGGGATCACGCTTACGTTCTTTGAGGGCGGCCTGGCGAAGATACTGCTCGATGGCCTCCTGAACGTTGTTGCCGGTGTAGCCAGTCGCAAGGTCGTGGACTGACCGGCTGATGTCGCGGATGGCCCAGACCTGGACGCTCTTCTGGGTGCGCTGCCAGCGGGCCCCGCCGACAATCAGCACGAGGATGAGCAGGACCAGCAGCCGCGCCCCGACGGCCACCCATCGCCGCACCGGCCCCAGCCCCGCCAGCGAGCGCAGGCCGAGGAGGACGATCGGCGCCGCCAGCGCAGCAAAGATGCCCGCCGCCTTCCAGGCTGGTATGTACTCGAGGTCGATCCACCCCAAGAGCATTGTTTCTCCGGGAAAAGACCACAGTATTGTACCTGAGCGGCGAAGATGGCAAAGGGGCGTGCCCACAGATTCGGGAGGGCCGTGCTTCTGCACGGCCGGAATGGTCGCGCCGCGAAACGGCCGCGGAGGACTGCGGCCCTCCCGGAAGATTGGCGCGCCCTTGATAGAAAGAGGCCCGGCAGTGGAGGGCGTCCGCCGGGCCTTCGGAGGGGAGAATTACTGTCCCTGTTACTTGTTCAGCACCGGACCGCGGTCCGGCGCCACCACGCTGTCCTTGTTGAAGTCAGGCCGTTTGATGGCCGGAGTGGTCTTCACCGGACGCGCGGGGGGCAGCGGATTCGACGCTGTCTGCACCGCTCCGCCCCTGGCCTGCGTCGGCAGAATCACCACTTCCACGCGCCGGTTCCTGGCCTGTCCGTCGGCCGTCGCGTTCGACGCGATCGGACGCTGCTCGGCAAAGCCCTGCACGCCCAGCCGGTTCTGCCCGATGCCCTGCGAGAACAGCGCATGGGCCACGGAAATCGCCCGGTGGGCCGAGAGATACCAGTTGTCCTTGTGCCCGGCCCTTATCGTCGCCTCATGCTTCACCGGCTGGTTGTCGGTGTGGCCCGCCACGAAGAAGTCGTAGTTGCGGAAAGTGTTGGAGTTCAGCAGGTGGCCGAACTTGCTGATCGCCTCCTGCGCCCGCGGGCCCAGCACATCCGAACCGGTCGGGAACGTCACGTCGCTCTTGAACTTCACCACGCCGCGCGAGGCATCATACTCCAGCAGATCCGGATATTGCCGGGCGAATGCCTCCAGCGCACTGCTCTGCTCCGGCGGCAATGCCTGGCTCTGCACGACGATATTCGGATTAGCCATCACATCGTCGTACTGCTTCTGGAGAATCGCGAGCTGGCTCTTCAGCCCCGAGTTCTCCTCATTGAGCGCGGCATTGAGCGTGCCGAGATTTCCGCCCTGGGCGATGATCGCCTCAAGCTGCTGCTTGTAGGCGTCGGCCGCGGATTTGTACTTCGCCGCATCCGCCGAAGCGGCCGCCGCCCGCTCGTTCGCCTGTTCGAGTTCCATCTTGGTGGCCTGGTACTTGTCCATGGGGACACAACCGGCCAGTCCAAAACCGAGACCAATCAACGCTAGTGTGAGGAAACGTCGTGCCATTTAAGGCCTCCTTGCCTGTGCAACGTACGCGAGATTCGGATGTCGGCTCCAGCCGACTTTATATTTTCAAACGCCCGCATCCGCGGTGAGCCGGTGCGATTGGCGAATAGTGTGAACAATTCGCGCGGAAAATGCAAGAGATAAATCGAAAAATTACGGATTGTTTTCCGGGGCGAACTACAGGCTCTCTTCCAGCAAACTCACCGGCTGCCGTCCCGAGAAGCCCGCGTGCAGCTCATGCCAGTGTTGTACGCGTTCCTCGCCCAGCCGCCAGCACAGGCAAATCTCCCGCCCCTGGTGCCGGCCGGGGAAATCCACCAGTCCGGTCTCGGGGTCTTTCAACTCCACGCCCAGTTTCGTCAGTTCGTCCACGTATTCCTGCATACGTTCCAGCGACGTCTCCAGGCTGTCGCGGATGTCCCTGATCTGGGCCAGCGTCCCGGCCGTTTCCAGGCGGACCTGCGTGTCCACCGCCGCCCGGTGACGCTGCACGATGTCGCGCACGATTCGCGACACCAGCGGAAGCGAGCGGTTCGCTTCCGCGAGACTGAAATGCTTGCGCCGACGCGCACTTCGCGGCCGGGATGGTGACGATTGCGCTGCCATGCTGATCACGCCGCCTTTCGGTCGACAACTCACGCCTACTCGCGCCCTTCCGACCTTGTCCCTACATGCGATTATGACGCCATTCACACCAGAGTCAAATCGCACCATGACAGAACCACTGGACTATTGCCCCTTCGGACTCTTGAACCCTTGAACGCTTGAACCCTCACGCCTTCTTCGCCGCCAGAATCCGCTCATGCCCCGCGTCATCCCGCAGGACCTTCACATTCGCCAGACCCGCCTGTTTCCCGGCCAGTTCCCGCACGGCATCACCCTGGTCGAACGCCAACTCCACGAACAGCCGGCCCTCCGGCACCAGCCGCTGGGCCGCTCCCGAGAGGATCTCGCGGACGATGGCCAGCCCGTCCAGACCCCCGTCCAAAGCCATTCTCGGCTCGTATTCCCGGACGTTGCGGTCCAGCGAATCAATCTGCGCCGTCGGAATATAGGGCGGGTTGGCCGTGATGATGTGAAACGGCGAGTGGTCCACCATGTCGCGCAGGGCGTCGAACAGGTCTCCCTGCGCCAGCGCCACCCGGTCCAGCAGTTTCAGCCGCTCCAGGTTTCCCTTGGCGACCGCCAGCGCCGCCGGCGACAGGTCCGTCGCCACCACCTG
>JBIOJL010000129.1:0-13863 GCA_044450885.1 Tepidisphaerales bacterium | reverse complement strand
CGCCCTCGTCGGCGCGAGTGGATGTGCCGACGAGGGCGTCGGCACCACTGCGCCGCGCGGTGATCAGTTGGGCCACGATGCTGACGGCGATCTCCTCCGGTGTTTCCGCGCCGATGTCCAGCCCGATTGGCGCGTGGACGGTGGCCCACTGTGCCTCGGTTGTCTTGCCGGCCGCCAGCATCGTCTCGCGCAGCAGAGCCACCTTGCGGCGGCTGCCCATCATGCCGATGTAGGCTGCCGGCCGGCCGATGCATGCCTCCAGCGCCGCCGCGTCGGTCCGGTGGCCGCGGGTGACGATGGCTATGAACGTCTGGCCATCCAGTGGAAGCTCGCGCAGCGTCCGGGCAAAATCGCCAAGGCGGATGTCCGCCGATTCCGGAAACAGCTCCGCCCGCGCAAACTCCGGCCGGTCTTCGACGATGACCAGCTCAAACCCCGCCGTTGCCGCACATCGCGCCAGCGCCTGTCCCACATGTCCCCCGCCGGCAATCACCAGCCGCGGCGGCGGCACGAGGTGTTCCACCAGCGTGTATTCTCCGCCGGGCATCTCCGCGCGCCCCTCGATCCACCGAACTTCCGCCCGTCCGTCAAGAAAACGCGTTACCAGCGTTCCACCCCGCCGCTGGCGCATCGCCCCGGCCGCCGCCGCATAAGCCGCGAGGCTTTGCACGGGCTCGGCATCCACCAGCAGCACCATCTTCCCGCCGCACACCGGCAGGTTCTCCCCCGGATCGCTGCCCCCAAAACGAAACTCAAACACCCGCGCCCCGCCGGTCTTCAGACACTCCATCGCCACTTCCATCGCCCGAGCTTCCAGAATCCCCCCGCCGACAGTCCCCTGGAGCGTGCCATTCGCCTGCACGATCGCCTTGGCCCCGGCCCGCCGCGGCGCGGAACCGGTGCTGTGGAGCACGGTCACTACCGCAAATGGCTGCCCCGCGGCAAGGAGGTCGGCGATCAGGCGGTGAATGTCTGCGTAGGCATGGTCCATTGGGTTCTCACGTCTTCGCGGCGAGTAATGGTGTCGTTTGGCCCCAACGGGGCCGGAGACTCCAGCCCAGGGTTGAGCGCAGCTCTACCCTGGGTGCGCGGGAGTAAGAAGCCTTCCACCCTGAAAGGGTGGAGGCACGCTTCCTCCACCCTTTCAGGGTGGAACGCGGTGTTGGTGTATCTGACCCAAGGTAGGGCTTCGCCCAACCCTGGGCTGGATTCTTTGACCCCGTTGGGGTCTGTCGACGGCCGCGCAATGTGTCCGACATTTCTCCCCCTCTCACCCCAGCCGTATCGGCATCTCCCGCACGCGCTTTCCCGTCGCGTGGAACAGCGCATTCCCGATCGCCGGGGCCACGGCGATCAGCGGGGTCTCGCCGGCGCCGGCCGGCGGCAAATCCGGCCGATCCAGCAACTGCACCTCGATCTGCGGCACATCCGCAAACCGCGGCACCAGATACTTCGAGAACGCCGCGTTCTGCATCTTTCCGTCGGCGAACTTCATCTCCTCGCGCAGCGCCGGGCCCAGGCCCATGACGATGCATCCCTGCACCTGCGACAGCAGGTTGGCCGGGTTGAGAATCTTCCCGCATTCGAATGCCTGGCAAACACGCCGCACCGCGATTTCGTTCTTATCGCGATCGACCGCGATCTCAACGCAGGCGGCCACGTACGAGCCCTTCTCCGTGCCGCAGGCCAGACCCACGCCCGCGTTCGCATCTTTCTGCTGCACACGCTTTGCCCAGTCGAACTGCTTGGCCGCCGCTTCCAGCACAGCCCGCAGGCGCGGGTTGTCGAGATGCGCCAGGCGGAATGCCAGCGGATCCTGCCCCGCCAATGCCGCCATCTCATCCATGAAACACTCGCGGGCGAAGTTGTTGGCCGTGGAGGCCAGGCCGCGATACGAACCCTGGCGCAGCGGCGCCTCCGAACCCACCGTCTGGCTGCGGCTCTTGCCTATCCGATATGGGCTATCGACGGCGGAGCCGCCCGAATTGATGTTGATGAAATGCCAGGATGTCAGTTTGCCCTGCGCGTCGAGGCTGGCTTCGGCGTCGATCACCCCGGCCGGGCGGAAGTACGCCCAGGTGAACTCCTCCTCGCGCGTCCAGCGGATGCGCACGGGCTTGCCCGCGGCCTGCGCCAGCCTGGCGGCCTCGACGCCATGCTCGCCACTGTGTTTGCCGCCGAAACCGCCGCCGAAATCGGGGACAATTACCCGCACCCGATCCTGGGGCACGCGCAGCGCCCCCGCGATCTCGCCACGGCAGCCAAACGGATTCTGCGTGCCCAGCCAGACCGTCACTTTGCCATCCGTCCATTCCGCCACCGCCGTCCGCGGCTCCATCGGCGCATGCTGGATGTAGGCGATGTTGTACGCCTGCTTGAGTTTCTTCGCGGCTTTGCCCAGTTCATCCGCAAACGGATTGGCCGGCAGGCCGCGGGCGCGCTTTCGCAGAAGATCGAACAAGTCGGTGCTGGCCGGGTGCGGCGATGGTTCCCATTTGGCGGTTGCCTCGATGGCCGCCAGGGCATCATCGGCCGCGGATGCCGTCGGCGCGGCCACGCCCACGAACGACCCATCCTGCACCACCGCCACGCCCTTCATCGCCTTCGCCGGCGCCAGGTCGATGCCCGTCATTCTCGCACCATACGATGGCGCCCGCAGCACCCGGCCATACAGCATTCCCGGCCGCACAATGTCGGAGGGAAACTTGTGCGAGCCCGTCACCAGATCGCGCGCGTTCGGCCGGGCCACCGACGTCCCCAGCACCTTGTACTCGGCCACGCTTGTCAGCGTGACGTTGGGCGCGATCGGCCGGTCCAACGATTTTGCCGCCTCGGCATCCGAAACCACTTCGGCATACGTCAGCGCGCGATTGCTGCCGCCGTGAATGGCCTTGCCGTCGCGCAGTTGCACCTCGCCGGCCGCCACCGTCCATTTCTTCGCCGCCAGTTCCACGAGCGCATCCCGCGCCGCCGCCGCTCCCTGCCGCACCGCCGGTACCGACGATGGCGTGGTCCGGCTGCCGGCCGTGACCCCATCATCCGGAACCAGATCCGTGTCGGCCATGATGAGCAGGATACTCGCCGCCGGCACATGCAATTCCTCGGCCGCCGCCTGCGTCAGTTCGGCGCGCGCCCCTTGCCCGCCTTCCACCTTGCCCGTCAGCACGGTGATCACCCCGTCTTTGCCGATGTGCAGCCGCGCCGTGATGGCCCGGGCTCCGCCGCCGCCGAAGCCACCGCCGCCCCGACGGCCGCCGCCGCGCCCGGCCGCCTGGCCCAGCGCCGGCACTTCGCTGACCGCGATCAGCAGCCCCGCGCCCAGCACCTGCACGAACCCGCGCCGCGACAGCGCGAAGTCGAAGACCACCCGGTCGACCGGCTCGTCGTACACTGCCTGCGTTGTTGTGTTGTTGTCTTCCATGGCTGTTACCTCTCCGTCCCGGCGGCCGCCCAAGGCGATCGCACTTGATCATTGAAAGTGCCGCCAGTGCCCTCACTGGCGGAATACCGAAGGACGAACCTGCCGGTGAGTGGACCGGCAGCACTAAATGGCCGCCTGCTCGATGGCTTTGACGATCTTCGGATAGCCGCAGCAGCGGCAGAGATTCCGGTTCATCCCGGCCACGATCTCCGCCCCGGTCGGCTTGGGCTTGGCCTTGAGCAGCGACACCGCCGCGATGACCATCCCCGGCGTGCAGTAGCCGCACTGGTACGCCCCCTCGGCCAGGAACGCCTCCTGCACCGGATGCAGTTTCTCACCTTCGCCCAGCCCTTCGATGGTCACCAGCGTCAGGCCCTCGGCCTCCTTCACCGGCGTGATGCAGGTGAAGATGCGCTTGCCATCCGACAGCACGCCGCACGCGCCGCAGCGACCTTCGCCGCAGCCGTACTTGGCGCCCGTCAGTTGCAGGTCCTCGCGCAGCACATCCAAAAGCGGCCGGTCGCCATCGGTGGTTACCGTGGTCTTCCGTCCGTTGACCGTGAAATTGACCGTCACATTCATAGCCCACCGTCGTTAAGTGAATCCATCTCTGTGTATCCGCTTCAACGCCCGAGTGTTGCAGCTATTGCCCAGCCGACTCAACCGGGGGCGCCTATTCTCCGCGAAAGGCTGGTGGCCGCCAGAACCTCGTGGCATGGGCGTCTCGCCCATGCTGTCGGTACTCCGACATGCCCGGGAAGATGGTCACCCGTTGATGCCCTGACCTTGTCTTCCCCCCAGTCTTGCATGATGATGCTGGCCGACTTGACGCACGAGGGAGGCTGCCGTCGCCATCAGAATCACGGTCATTCTGGTACTCCTCGCGGCGCTGCCGCGTGTCAGCGCCGCCCAGCCGGCCACGCAACCGGCCGAGACGCCGCCGGACCGCGTGATCCGTGTCCAGAAGGGAGCACCGGTCCAAGTGCTCGGGTTCGGGGACGATGGGAAGACGGTCTATATCTACGCACGGGTGAATCGCGTGAACGTGTGGCGCGTGTTGGTTTACTACTGGCCGGAGGCGGCGGGCGGATTGGTGGCATTGCTCACGTTGTGGTGGATCGCGCGGGTGGCGCGGCGGCCGCAGGTTCCGGGGGAGCAACACTGCCGGTGCTGCAATTACCTGCTCAAGGGGCTGCTCAGTGGCCGGTGTCCCGAATGCGGAACCTATCTGACGCCGCGTAATCGTCTGGCCGGGCGGCGTCGTTGGCCGCGCGTGCTGGGGGCGCTGGTGTTCCTCCTGGTGGGGGCCGGAGGATATTTCTGGGCCGGACCGCGACTCCCCCGGCAGGGAAGTGTCAGCACCCGGCTTGACTGGACGTCGATGAGTATTGCCGAATGGGCTGAAGCTGGCGGAAGGACGTGGATAACCCGGCATGTGACGAACGATGACGTGGTTCTGCTGGCGGATGCCGAGAAGGCCAAGGTACGGCGGACTATCTGCCGAGTGCAGACGGTCAAGGATGAAAAGTCTCTTGGACATGCGGTGCTGTCGGCAGACCGCCATTATATCTTCTGCTGGAGAAGAGACGATATCGACGCCGGTGTCGCACAGGTCGAGTTGGCATCGGGAAAGGTTGTGCGGCAGTTCAAAGGCAAATGGGGCGCGTTCGCCAGGATCAGCGTATCGGCCGACGGTTCGGCACGGACATTGTTCAATGAGGTGCAGGTGTTCATGGACTCGTACCACGCGTTGAGCGCGCTCGACGTTCAGACTGGGCAGGCGTTGAGCAAGATATCGCTCAGGCTGGGTGACAAAGTTGGCGTCCTGACCGCATCAAACCACGACTTCGCCGTGATCGCCGCGATGATGCATCGTGAGGACGGAGAGCCACTTGCATCCGAGGTACGCGTCTGGGATCCCGTCTCGGGCCAGATCGTGAAGTCGTTCAAGACTCGTGGTGTGGCCGTCGGCAGCGACGATGGCACGGCCTACGTCGCATTACAGACCGACGGATCGCTGGAAATCCAGAGCTGGGACGCCCTGAGTGGCAAACGCACGAATTCGGTCAAGGTGGGGCGCGTCGAGTATGACGGGCTGACTGTTGCCAACGGAACCCTGATTGTCGAGTCTATTCCCACGTTGCGTGTTCCTCGGAAGTTTCTGGCGGTTCATCTACGGACGGGCGCGCGCAGATCATGGATTGTGGCCGGGACTTTGCCCGGGACTGAATCGGTCACGCCTTCTCCTGATGGCCGACACGTCCTCATGACAATCGAAGAGGTGGTGCGTGCGCAGTCGGGTGAAGTGCGCATTTACGATCTCTCGGGGAAGTGACGGTGTCATCATGCGTAAGCGCCTCGCCCAGGTCGCCGTGTTCCTCTCGACCGCGTGTCTCATCGCCTCCGTCGCCGGGTGGGCGTCGAGCTATCTGGCCAGGGGATTGGTTCTGAAGCATCTTCACACGACGCCGCCGGGCCAGTGGCGGCGGCCGGACTGGTGGTGCGTGGGGACGGTCGACGGCCGGGTTGTCGGGATCAGGATGGTGGCGCAGTCTCAGACCAACCGCGGGGATGAATACCGTTCCATGGCCACGCCGATGCTGCGGGATGCCTGGGAAGCCGTGGAGAGGGATCCGGATGGGTTGGTGGATTTTGTGAAGAAGAACGGCGACGAGCGGTTTGGCTTCGGAATGGCGCGGATGCCCACTCCGCGGAACTCGTTCGTCGACCAGGACGTCGTCCTGTTTCGCTGGTGGCCCCTGAGCCTGTTGACGGCGATCTGGCCATTGCGACGCCTGTACGTCGGAGCCCGGCGGCGGGCGAGACTGGCGGCCGGCCTGTGCGGCCCCTGCGGCTACGACCTGCGTCATTCGCATGGCCGCTGTCCGGAATGTGGCGCGCCGATCGCGGCGACACGCCTGCCCGCGACGCCGCCGACGGACAAGCCCGCGCACGCGCGGGTGCTCATGCACTTTGCCGGCAACCTATTGCTGGCCGGGTGCATGGCGGTTTCGCTGGCCTGTGCGGCGCTGTGGACCATGAGTTATTTCACGAGCGATCCGCCCGTGTCCGTTTCGGATGCCGGCGGTTCCAGATGCTGGTGCTACGGTTTGGCCGAGGGGCGCTGGTTCTATTTCCGTTGCGTCCAGCCTCCGCGGGTGAACGGCATGGATTGGATCGACTGGCCGACGTCCACACGCGAGGTCGGACGGAATACGGAGGCATTCTGCGACAGTGGGTGGCCCATTCCTGGGATTCGTTGGTGCAACCGAGAACTCCGGGAAGTACATTCGTCAGACGAATTGCCCCTGTCGGGCGTCCTCTGGGACATGCGTTTCCCCGTTGTCGTCACCGCCGCGTCTGTTCACCTCGGGTGGGGCCTGGTCCCGGGCGCGGTAGGCGCTTTGCTCGTGTGGCGACGGTATAGGCGTTCCAGCGCGCCGTAACAGATCCCCGCTCCGCCCGCGCCGCCGAAAGGCCGGCGCGCCATCGCGCCGGCCCTGGAACTGTGAGTCCGCTCTTTACCTGCGCCGGCGCAGCGCCAACAGGGCGAGACCCGGGATCAGCAGCATCATTCCGGGCTCGGGGGTGATGACGAACGCCATGTCCATCGACTGCTGGACGTTCGGCCCCGAGGGATAGACCATGGGCGTCCATAGCGCGGGACCGTCATAGGGGTTGACCGTCGTGATATAGTCGCCCCAGACTGCGTCATCCAGGAAATGCGGCGGCAGCGCGGTCTTCCAGCCGATCTGGGCATTCGTGCCGGCGGCCGTAACCACCGACAGATCGAGCCAGTAGATCGTGCCTTCTGTCTGCACAAACGGATCCGTGATATTTGTGATGTTGACCTGGCCGTAGGTCTGGTGGTCGCCTGGCACCACGAGCCCCGTATTCGGGTCATACCAGCTCTCCAGCCCGGTGCCCGCGGGATAGACCAGGGTGAGTTGGGTGGGTGCAAAATCCCGCTGCCAGAGCACGTCGCCGGGCCGGCTTGCGGCCGTCGGCGGCACCGCCGGGATGTCCTTGTGAATGGACACGTGGAGTTTGGCGATCGGCACCACCGCGTCATGCGGGTACGAGAACCAGAAATGGATGTCGGACACCGGTCCGGTTTCGCTGCACTTCCAGTCGTCCGCCAGCACCTTCGGATAGGTCATGTTCACATCGAATCCGGTCGGGTCCGGCAACTGCGGGTTGGTCATCTTGACCGGATCGCCGGGCTTCCAGTCGGCCGCAGCACTGCACGCGAGCAGCAGGATCGCCGCCGTTATCGTCAGCACTGCCACTGTACTTCGGTTAAACAACGACATGTCGAACCTCCGTTTCCCCCAAGAAGAACTGCGCGCATGGCACAGTTCCCCCCGTAAACCAACACTGTTCGCAACACTCTCCTGTCAAACATCCGCCATGCGATCGGCCTCCTCTCTCCCCCAAACGTGAGCCGGCAAATGCCAGAACGCGGGACGCGCGAACGCGCCCGCTTTCAGGCAAAGTCCGATGCAAATTGTCCTGGCACAAAAAGCGAAGCCCTCGCCGCGCCGTCAAACCCACCGCGCGGCTGCCAACATCATTGGCCACCACAGGCTTCACCGACCATGGTCGAATTATGCCCCCGTGGAAAGGCCGAATCAACAGAAAACTGTGATGGGTGACGGGAGACGGGGCGGCCGCGAATTCGGGTGGGCGGCGGGATTGTGCCACCGCGCGATCACGCCGCGTGCCGGAGATTCTTCACCTGGGACAACTCGCGCAACGCCGTGGCCATGGTGCGGTGGCTTTCGAGCATCATGTTGACCGCCTCCACGCACAGGCGCAGTCCCTGGCTCGAGGCGCCCGGCACGGGCGGGCCGTTGAGCTGGCGAATCAGCACCGCGAACTGTTTCTGGTAACTGTCCGCAAATCGCTGGATGACGTCCAGTTCCTGTTGCAGATGCGTGTCAATGTGCGGCAGCATGGGCGAATCTCCTGCGGGCAATTCACCCGACCCTGTCGGATATTATCGGCCATTGCGAAGCGGATTCTTGAGTCCGCTACTCACGCTCGAAGTATTTCTGCACAAGATCGTGATATGCCGGGGGAATCCGCCCGGTGCGAACGCCCTGGGTCGCCTGGTCCGAGACGCTCGGCCAGTCGGGGCTGCGCCACGCGGGGACGTGGACATTGCGGCCGCCGCCGGTGCGGGATGATCCATTGGGACCCCGGCCGCCCGGGTTGTTGGCCGATGCGCCGACGCCCGAGGCGGTTTCGCCAGTGTGGTTCTGCTGCGCGGCGGCCGTGCCGCCGGAGTTGGCGGGGTCGGTGTTCGAGTGTGTACCGGTCTGGGCCGAGCCCGTGCCGCCGCCGGCGTTGCTGGAGGTGTTGCCGCCGTTGCCGGCCGCGTGTTTCGACGTGTTCGCACGTTCGGGGTCGGTGTTTGCGGGGTCCTCGTTGGTGCCGGTGGGATGGTCTGCGGCGATCGGCCCGCCGATTCCTGGCGCCAGCGCGATGAGCAGGGCATTGCGCGAAGCGGGCGAGCCGGAACCACCCAAACCGTCGACCGAGGCCAGGGCGGGATCACCCTCCAGCGGATTGGCCGAAAGGAGGCTCAGCCCGCCGACGAGCATCAGAGAGAGCGTGATGGCCCCCCACGAGCGCCGGCCCAGCCGGCCAAGGATTACCTGCGACGGTGATGCCGAGCGGCAGCGGGTGTCGGCCAGGCCGAGGACGGTTCGTGCGAATTCGTCGTCGGCCTGACCCGCGCTGCGGACCAGCGCGAACGCCGTGGAAAGCAGGTCGGCCAGATCGAGTTGGCGGTCGGCTTCTTCGGCCGCGACAATGGATGATGGCCGGCGCGTCCACCCCCAGACCAGCCCGGTCACAGCCCCCAGCGACAGCAGCACGACAGCCGGCGATGCGGCGCTGCGGCCCTGCCACAGCAGCACGCCCAGGACGACCAGCGCCGCCAGTGCCCCGCCGAGCAGGCCGATGCCCGTGCATTCCAGTAACCGCACCACCAGCAACCGGCGATGCAGCCGTGCGACGAAGCTGCGGAGTTGGCGGGTCTGGCTGCTCACGGCGCTACTCTAGCCCAGCGCCTCGCCGCCAATGCAAGGATTGCATCCGCGCTCGTGACAAACGGGGTAACGGAGGCCACAATGCGGCCATATGTCCAACGACTCGCACGAACCCGACTATCAGCGCGTCGCGGCCGCGATCGGGCCGCGACGCAACCTTGGCGATTACGCGATCGAGATCATACGCATGCCGGCGCAGCGGCGGCGACCCGAGCATGTGGTGTTCGACTTCGACGGCACGCTGAGCCTGATCCGCGAAGGCTGGCCGGAGGTGATGGTGCCGATGATGGTCGAGGTGCTCGGCGCCACGGGCACGCGCGAATCCAGCGAGGAGCTGTACAAGATCGCCCACGGTTTCGTGATGCAGCTCAACGGCAAGCAGACCATCTACCAGATGATTCGGCTGGGGGAGGAAGTCAGCGCCCGCGGCGGGCGCCCGGAGGACCCGCAGGTGTACAAGCAGCGCTACCACGATCTGCTGATGCGGCGGATCGAGTCGCGCCACCAGCGGCTGCGCGACGGGCAGGCCCGGCCGGTGGAGATGCTGGTGCCGCATTCGCTGGAGTTGCTGGAGGAATTGCAGAGCCGGGGGGCGCAGGTCTATCTGGCGTCGGGAACTGATCTGGACTACGTGCAATCCGAGGCCCGGCTGCTGGGGCTCGACCGGTTCTTCGGGCCGCACATCTACGGCGCGCTGGCCGACTACAAGTCGTTCTCCAAGGCGATGGTGATCCAGCGGATACTGGCGGAGAACCGGATCGACGGCGAGTTGCTGCTGGGTTTCGGGGACGGGTACGTGGAGATTCAGAACATCAAGTCGGCCGGCGGGACGGCGGTGGCCGTGGCCTCGGACGAGGCCGGGCGCTCGGGCAAGGCGGATGAATGGAAGCGCGACCGGCTGGTCGGCGCCGGGGCCGACGTGGTCATACCCGACTATCACGATCACGCGGCGCTGCTGGCTTGGCTTTGGAACGAAGTCTGATGGACATTTGCGATTTGGGATTTGCGAGTTGCGATTTGAAATCTGAAATTTGAAATCCGATCCCATATCTGACACACAAGGAAGCCCCTCATGCCCCATGCGAAATTCGATCGTTCGCGCCTGCGGCTCAAGCCGCTGGCCGAGCGGGTCCACGACATCGACCGGTCCGTGTTCATCCGACCGGATTCGCCGCGGGTTCCGTTTGCACACCCGGCTCTGCCGCCGATCGCGGAGGCGATTGTGGCCGCCGGGCGCAATCGACGGTCGATCATATTCTGCTGCGGAGCGCACGTGCTGCGCCGCGGCAACGGGCCGCTGCTGATCGACCTGATGGAGCGCGGATTGCTGACGCACCTGGCCCTCAACGGGGCCGGGGCCATCCATGACTTTGAGCTGGCCATGATCGGGCAGACCTGCGAGTCGGTGCCGCGCTATGTCCGCTCGGGTGAGTTCGGGCTGTGGACCGACAGCGGGCGAATCAACGAAGCCTCGGGCCTGGCCGCGAAGTTGGACATCGGGCTGGGCGAGGCCATCGGGAAGATGGTCAACGAGGAGAAGTTCCCGTACCGGGAGACTTCCGTGCTGGCGGCCGCGCAGCGGCTGGGCGTGCCGGCCACCGTGCATGTGGCCTTCGGACAGGATATCGTCCACGAGCACCCCAACTTCGATCCGGCGGCCACGGGGATCGCGACCTACAACGACTTTCTCGTCTACACCAACTCCATTTCCGGGCTGGAGGGCGGCGTCTTCCTGAACGCAGGGTCGGCGGTCATGGGGCCGGAGGTGTATCTCAAGGCGTTGACGATGGCGCGCAATGTTGCCCACCAGACCGGGCAGAGCATCGCCCACTTCACCACGGCCGTCTTCGACCTGCTGCCGCTGGGCGAAGACACGGGCAAGGAGGCCGCCAAGTCGGATCCGCGCTACTACTTCCGTCCCTATAAGACGATCCTCGTCCGCACGGTCGCGGATGGCGGGATCAGCCACTACGTGCAGGGCGACCACAACCAGACGATCCCGGCGCTGTACGATGAGATCATCCAGAGGATCGTATGAACACCATCGCCCCCATGTCGCCCTCCCGGCTGGAGGAACTGATCCGGCGGTTTGCCGGCGCGCGCATTGCCGTCGCCGGCGACTTCTTTCTCGACAAGTACATGGAAGTCGACTCCGCCCTGGCCGAGCCGAGCCTGGAGACGGACAAGGTGGCCCACCAGGTGGTTTCCATCCGCCACAGCCCCGGGGCGGCGGGGACCGTCGTCTGCAACCTTGCGGCGCTGGGATGCAGAAATCTCCACGCCATCGGGCTCACCGGGCAGGATGGCGAGTCGTTCGACCTGCGGGCGGACCTGGCCCGGCTGGGATGTTCCGACACTCACCTGCATGTTGCTCCCGGGCGTTTTACGCCCACCTATCTCAAGCCCCGCGATCGCGCTGATCCGACGCTGGCCGGTGAACACAGCCGCTACGACACCAAGAACCGCACACCCACGCCGCCGGATTTGCAGCAGAAGATGCTGGCATCGCTCGAGTCCATCCTGCCGCGCGTGGATGCGGTGATCGTGCTGGATCAGGTGGAGGAGGCCGACTGCGGCGTGATCACGGAGGCGGCCGCGGGCGCGATCTCACAATTGGCCGCGGCCAACCCGCGGGTGATCTTCTGGGCCGACAGCCGGCGGTTCATCCGGCGGTTTCGCAACGTGATCATCAAGCCCAACCAGTTCGAGATTCTCGGCATTGCCGCGCCCAGGCCGACGGATGTCGTGGATCTGGCCGCCCTCGGCGCGGCCATCGCCCAGGTGCGCCGGGAGAACAACGCCGCGGTGTGCTGCACGCGCGGCCCGGCCGGGATGATCGTGTCCGACCCGGTGCCGACGCTGGTGCCGGGCGTGCGCGTCACGGGTCCGGTCGACCCCACGGGAGCCGGCGACTCGGCGACGGCCGGCGGGGTTCTGGGGCTGTGCGCCGGAGCGAGCCTTGCAGATGCGGCGCTGATCGGGAATCTGGTGGCATCGATCACGGTGCAGCAGCTTGCCACCACGGGCACGGCGCGGCCGGATGAGCTGCCGGCGCGGCTGGGGATGTGGCTCGGGCAACGCTGATCGGTGCAGCGCGGCCCTGCCCCGTCCAGAATACTTTGGGTTGTAGTCGTCGATATACAAGGAGCTATCAATGACAGATACCAACCTGCTCGATTCTGACGGGCCGATGCCGTTCGAGAATCCGAAGAAACCCAACGCTCATGGCCAGCAGTATTGGAGTGAGCATGCCTGCCTATGTTCCCGGGAGCCTCGTTTGGCCGCCAAGACCTCGTGGCACGGGCGTCTCGCCCTTGGCGTCGGTACTCCGACGCATCTTCCGTGCTTGGAAACAGGGTTTGGATCGAATGCGCCGGACCATCGGTTTGCGCGCGCGAGCAAACCGATCATCGTCGGCAAAGGCGCTTTGCGGGAGGTACGCAGTCTGCAAATCGTTGGACATGGGCGTGATGATTCTTCCGGGCAGCGAAGATGTGTCGGAGTACCGACACCATGGGCGAGACGCCCATGCCACGGGATTCTGGGGGCCACGGGCGGATGCCGGAAAGATGGGCACACCCTTGGACATGGCGCAGTCGTTGTTTTGGCGTGCGTTGCGCAATTCTTGTGCGTTGTGATGGTGGGGATACTCGCCATGCCGGCCGTGGCGGGCGAGGCTCCGAAAGAGCCTGCCAGCAACTGGGCGGAGGTGCAACGAGACTTCGCCCAGCCCCCGGAGCGGTACAAATCCCGGCCGCTGTGGTTCTGGAACGGGCCGCTGGATGCGGAGAAGACGCGGCGGATGCTGGAGGCGTGCAAGCAGAGCGGGTATTACGGCGTGGGCATTCTGCCGGCGCAGGGCATGACTCCGGCGTTCATGACGCCGGAGTTTCTCGATCAGTATCAGGTGGCCGTGGACAAGGCGGCCGCGCTGGGGATGAAGCTGTGTTTGTATGATGAATATTGGTTTCCCAGCGGATCGGCCGGGGGCTTGCTGGCGAAGAAGTTTCCCGAGGCGCTGAGCAAGCGGCTGGATATGCTGCCGCTGGCTGTGGCCGGTCCGCAGGCCATCGCGCAGGCAGTGCCGGCGGGCAAGCTGATGGCGGCCGTGGCCATGGAGTGGTCGGGCGAGCGGCGGCTGGATATCACGTCGCAAGTGAAAGAGGGCAAACTGGTGTGGAATGTTCCGGCGGGAAATTGGAAGATTATGATCTTCACGTGTGTGCCGGATGGGGCCCGCGGGCTGGTGGACTACCTTGATCCGGAGGCGGTGAAGAAGTTCATCAGCCTGACGTATCAGGCTTTCTACGACAAATTCCCCAAGCACTTCGGCACGACCTTCGACAGCGCGTTCTAGGAGGAGCCAACGTTTCACTGGGTGCAGGG
>JBIOJL010000128.1:0-13950 GCA_044450885.1 Tepidisphaerales bacterium | reverse complement strand
CCGGCTGAACGTCAGTCTCCTCTGCCGGCGCCACCGGCGCGACCATCGCATCGCACGTCGCCGGCCGCAAATCCGCCGCGCCGTCGCCGTTCACGAAGCCGGCCGGCGCGGCAATCGCGTCGACGCCCAGTGCAATCGCCTGCGCCAGTATCTCCACCGGCGCCGACCCAGGGCCGGCCTCTTCCGCCGGCACCTGCGGTGCCTGCGCCGCGTATTCCATCGCCGGTTGCGAATTGAGTGCGTCGTCACCATTCACGGGCGTTTCTCCTTCAACACTTCCATCCACAGTGCCGTTCCGACAAACTTCCGCGGCGCCGCGATGTCGTCGAGCATGCTCGCCAGCGGCGCCGTCGGGTCCGGCCCGGCGAGCACCCGCCGGGCTCGCGTCCGCGGGTCTTTCAACAGTTCGTACGCATCGCGCAACTGCTCGAACAGTTCCGGCTCGCGATCGGGAGGGTGCCGCCGCACGTTCTCCATGTACGCCGCGCGGATTTCGGCTTCTCCCGCCTCCGCCGACACTCCCAGCAGGCGCATCGCCTGGTCCCAGTCGTCCTGTTGCATTTGTCTGGCTGCCATCCCGGTCCACCTTCTGCCGCCGTATCTCTAGCGACCGCGCTTCTTCTTCCGTTTGTGCTGCGGCGGGCCGTTCATGAGCCCGTCGGCCAGATCCTCGAGCGTTCCGGGGTCCATCTTCATGCCGCCCATTGCCACCGCCAGCCTCATTGCCAGGAACGGGTGCCGTTTCATCAGTTCCTCGGGCGACGGTATCCGCCCGAACTTCTCCAGCATCTCCCGGATGATCCCCATCACCTCTTGCGGGAGATCCGGCATCGGATCGTCATCATACTCGTCGTCCTCGTCCTCATCCGCGAAGTCATCGTTGTCGTCATCATCGTCGTCATCGTCGTCATCGAACGATGTCGCGAAATCCACCGGTTTCAGCGGCGGCGCATCACTCTCGATCGCCACCAGGTGCTTGTCCGCCGTCGCGCGATCGGCCGGATACTGCTTCGCCGCCCGCTCGCTCTTGATGATCTCCGCCAGGAGTTCGCCTCCGAGCTTGCGCCCGGCGCTGCCGCCCCGGGTCCGCGCCTGCCGCGTCGGCGCATGCTGCTCGATCTCGCACAGGACCTCCTTCATCAGCGCCTCGTCGTGCGACGTCTCCGCCAGTTCCATGGCCGCGCGCAGGCACTGCGAAATCCGCCCGCTGGCCCAACCAGGCAGGCTTCGCGCCCGGAGCAACAGGAACCTGGCCGCCATCGGTCCCGCCGCCGATGCCAGCCCCGCGGCCGAGGCCATGTACGCCATTTGCGGCCGCTGATTCGCCTGCCCCGATCGTCCGATGGTCAACAGGTCCGCGTGGGTCATGGTGGCGCCGCTGTCACGGACGTACTTCTCCACGATCTCTATCCACGCCGTTGGCCGCCAGAGGCGAATGGAAAGGGCCTCAGCCATCCGAACGGTTCGCCCGTAGGCATCCGCCACCGCCCGGGGATCGGGCACCGCGGGCACTTCAACCACCGGCCAGTTTTCACAGTCCACCAACTTGGTTCCGTGTTTGACCGTCAACACCAGAATCTCGACCGCCAGCACACCGATCTGTTCCGAGGCGGCTCCGAGCGCCTTGGTCGCTTCCGCCCGGTCGTTCCGCAGCATGTGCCACGCCGCCCGCAGCACCGACAGGAAAGCCCCGTGGTCCCTCTCATTCATTGCCGGCATCGCTTCGAGTTCCGCCAGATCTTTCTGCACCAGATGCGCCTTGCGGTCCTTGAGGTGCTTCCAGAGTATCCCCATGGTGATCCGCACCCGCGCCCGGCGCACGCGCGGATCGAACGCGTCGATGGCCTCCGCGTCCTCCAGATGTCCCATCGCCATCTTCAGCGCATTGCGCTTCTCCGTCAGATCCGAGAGAATCAGGCACGGTTCGGGGTCGCCGGGAATCGCTTGCCGCCAGGCCTTGGCGACATCTTCTTTTCGATAATCAGATAATCCCGCGCCCTCGGCCCATTTCCACCACTGCTTGAACGTCTGGGCGTCCGGCACAATCCTGGCCGCTCGCGCGAAGAATGCCCCCGGATCCATCTCCGCGATCTCCGTGCTGTGCCCCGCCTGGGCCCGGCGGGCATCCGGGGGCATCGCCGCCCGGGCCTCGCGATACCGCTCCTGCTGGTCGTAAATCTCTTCCGGTGATAACTGCGCCAGCAACTCGCCCGCATGCTGGAAGACCACCGCCTGTTCCACGCTGCCGGCCCGGATCATCCCTTCCCGCACGGCGTAACGCTGGAAATTGTCCCAGGCCAGCGCCGCCTGCCACAGCATGCCCCTGCGTTCATCCGCCCGCGCGATCAGCCGCCAGAATGCGGCGTCTTCCGGCGGCGAAGCCATGACGCGATCGAGTTCCCACTTGGGCACGCCCGCCATCATGCAGCGCACGAAGATCCTCTGCATCAGGCTCGTCCGCATGTCGGGGAACGCCGACGTACACGCCCCCAACGCCTCGCGAACCTGCCTGCGCAGCATCCCGGGATCCACGTTGGCCAGCGCACGTTCAAATCCCAGCAGCGCCTCCCGCAGGGCCCTGCCGTCGCCGCCGATCCTGGCCTGCAAGGCCC
The DNA here is from genome assembly GCA_044450885.1 of Tepidisphaerales bacterium. Taxonomy (GTDB): domain Bacteria; phylum Planctomycetota; class Phycisphaerae; order Tepidisphaerales; family Tepidisphaeraceae; genus JANYKD01. The sequence continues at coordinate 11,338 of JBIOJL010000128.1, read as the reverse complement.
CGGCCATGCCTCCGCCCACGGGCTTGCCTTCGATCATCGCCAGGATGACGCCGACCGGCCGTCGCGCCGCCGCATCCGCCGGGATGCCCTCCAGCGCATGCCGGCAGGCGTCGTCGTCGCGCCCGTGAAACGCGAATATCGCCCGTACCAGCATCTTCCAGCCGGCCAGCGGACTCCGCCGCGACACCTCGGGAAGGGCAATCTGTTCTTCCGTAACCGGCCCCGCCGTCACCGCCGCGAACGCCTTCCACGTCGCCGCCGCGGCCACCCTCAGCGGATGATCGGCGGGAAGCGATTCGCAGGTCGCCAGCGAACCGAGATCGACCAACTGCTGCCGAATGGCCGTGTCGATGGCGGCTCGCGTCTCCTCCGGCACATCCCCCTTGGCCAGCGGCGCCAGCAGTTCCTCCATTTTCCCGGCCGACACCGCGGTCTGGATCCGCAGTCCGCTGAACCGTGCCTGGTGCATCGGGAAACGCTCGCGCACCAGCTTCAGGAGCGTCTGGGCATCTTCCACCGCCCCTTTCTGCTGGAACTGCGCAATCCGGGCGGCGTAGGCGTCCACAACCAGCTTCTCGGAATCGAACGTGTTTCGCCGCTTGTGCTCGTCTTTCGCCAGTTCCACCGCCTGCTTGCACTTGCCCGCCGCCAGCAGGCGCAGGACCTCCTGCGCCGCCGCGGTCGGAGCGCCGGCTGAGTTCACCGGTTGCGATGTCGCCGGATGGTCTTTCATGTCTCACTCAATCGTAGCACCGTCCATCTTACACCGGGATGATTACCGCAAGAACTCCGGCAACGCAAACCCCGCTCAAGTCCGCAACATCGGAGTGCCGCCAGTGCCCTCACTGGCGGTCTTGATCGGTGGTCGACTCTGCCGGTGAGGGCACCGGCACTTGCCCGGATTCTTGAGCACACACACATCGGACTGGTGTGGCGGCAACTCAGGGAGACCCGTGCGGCCCGGACGTCCGGGACCGCGATCGGCGATCGCGGCTACAGCCGGCCGGGACCGCGCTGGTGGGGACGGCTCGCCGAGCCGTCCGCCAAAGACGCCGGATTCGGCGAAACCCACCCGTCGCCGTGGCCCAAGAGAGAACGGCCCCCGCCAGGGAGCCGTTCCTTCCTCCGCTGAGGATCGGCGCATCAACAACTGTCGGGGGTTTCGCTCCGGGTGCCACGGCTTGTCTACTGCAAGCCGTGTCTGCGTGACCACGAAGCACGGCTTGCAGTAGACAAGCCGTGGCACCCACCGAATCGCGTCAATTGTGCCTGCTCCGATCCTAAATCAGCGACGGCTGGATCTACTTTGACGTGGGCGCTTCGATCACCCGCACAAACCCGGCGTCGATGTACTGGCCGCCGACGGTCTGATGGCAATGAATCGCGATCGTGTTCTTGCCGGGTTTCAGCGCGTCTTTGCCCTCCTTGGTAATCTCGAAGTTCTCGTGGACGGTGTTGTAGCCCTTGACCTGCACCGCCAGCACGCCGTTGATGTACACGTCGGCATCTTCATCGTGGAGCATCCGCAGCATCAGGTCGTCCTTGCTCACGTCGGGGAAATCGAACTCGCGGCGCACCCAGATGTCGTCCGTCTTCCAGGGCGTGCGAATGGCCGATTCCTTGCCGGCATCGCCGTTGCCGAAGCCGGCCGGACCTTCCTTCCACGAAGCTGCGTCGAAATCCGGCTTGAACCAGTTGTCGGCCGGCTTCTCGATCGTGTAGCGCCAGTTGATCGCCTGCTTCTGTGACGTCGGGACCACGATGACTTCCTGCGGCGCCGGCGGGAAGATGCCGCGGTTGGCGTTGGCGGTCTTCTCCAGTTCCGGCTTGATGATGGCCCGGTCGTAGGTGATCAGCCCGTTGCATTCGGTCTCGCAGTCGGTGGTCTGGGTGTAGACCACGGCGTTGAGGCCCGCGGAGTCCTTGAGTTCGTAGGCTTTCTTGAGCAAGTCGAGGTATTTCCCCGTGAGCGCCTTCTGCGAATTCATGGCCCGATAGCCCCACGATTTCTCCACCCAGGTGTGGCCCGGGATCGGCAGCCCAAGCCCGCCATATTCACCCAGCACCGAGGCGCGGACGGCCTCGGGTTTCGGCGCGCCGGGTCCGGGATAGTTGTGCATATCCACGATGTCGCCGCAGGCGCGGTCATGCCAGCCGGAGGCGTTGGACACCAGCCGCGACGGGTCCATATCCTTGACGAACTTCACGAAGCGCGGCGTGTCGTACTGGCCCCAGCCTTCGTTGAAAACGATCCACATGATGATAGACGGATGATTCATGTGCTGCTGGACCATCGCGGTCATTTCCGTCTGGAGGTTCTGGTCGGCCTCGGGCGAGGCGGCCGTGCCGTCCTTGTCCTTGTTGGTTCCCTTGCTGAAACCCCCGGCCGGCATGTCCTGCCAGACGATCAGCCCGAGTTTGTCGGCCCAGTAGTACCAGCGCTGCGGCTCCACCTTCACGTGCTTGCGGGCCATGTTCATGCCCAGCTTCTTCGTCGCCTCGATATCCCACCGCAGCGCCTCGTCGGTCGGCGCGGTGTAGATGCCGTCCGGCCAGAAGCCCTGGTCGAGGAACCCGACCTGGAACACGAACTTGCTGTTCAGCAGAATGCGCACGAAGCCCTTGTCGTCCTTGCCGACCGAAACCTTGCGCATGCCAAAGTAGCTGCGAACGCTATCATTGCCATAGTCGATAACGAGGTCGTAGAGGAACGGCATGTCCGGCGTCCAGACCTTGGGGCTGTCGATCTTCACCGCGATATCCTGCCCGGCCGATCCTTCGCCCGACGCCACGGCCTTGCCATCGGCCAAAGCGGTGACCTTCACCTTGCCCGCTGTGTCCTTGCCCTTGGCCGTCGCCCTGACCACAACCCTGCCGCCATCCAGATCCGGCGTGATCCGGATGTCACCGACATACGACTCGGCCACCACCTCGAGCCAGACCGTCTGCCAGATGCCCGAGCAAGGAGTGTACATGATGCCGCCGGGGTTCTTGATGGCGGGGAAATGCTGCTTGCCCTTGGGCTGATATCCGCCGGTGGCGTCGAACACGGACAGCACCAGATCATTCTCGCCGGCCTTGATGGACTCGGTGATGTCGTATGTGAACGAATCATATCCGCCGCGATGTGTCCCCAGCACCTTGCCGTTCAGCGTCACCGTCGATTCCCAGTCGACCGCGCCGAAGTGCAGCAGCAGCCGCTGCCCGCCGGTGAGTTGCGGGGCCGCGAACGTACGGTGATACCAGAGGTTCTGCTTGTCCGTCAGTGGTTTCTTCACGCCCGAAAGCGCGGACTCGACCGGATACGGCACGAGAATCTGCCCATCCCACTTGGCCGGCTTGGCCGCGTCCTTTTCGGTGATGGCATAGTCCCAGAGCCCGTTGAGATTGGTCCAGGCCTTGCGCTCGAGTTGCGGCTGCGGATGTTCCGGCAGGGGCGCTTTGGGGTCAACATTCTTCGCCCATTGCGTCATCATGTTGCCCTCGACGGGCTTCCACTGGGCAAAGGCCGATTGGGATATCAGCGCGACAGCGCCGGCGAGAACGAGTGTTCGCAGCGAACGAAGAAGCGTGTGCATGAGGTGTTTCCTTTCCTTCCGCACGGACGGTAGATTGACTGATTACGATCATGTGGCAAATGAAATTAGTCTTACGGGCGTTGGTTGTTGTCGGGCTTCTGGCACTTGGCTGGACCCTGTGGTGGCACGGGCTTCCAGCCCGTGGTGCCGGTACTCCGGCACACTTGGCCTACGCCAAGACGCCGGATGAAGCGCCGCGGAGTACCGCGGCATCAACGCTCCCTCTCCCTTCGGGAGAGGGCCGGGGTGAGGGCCAACACATCTCCCTCAGAGCGACAGATCCGCCTGATGCAGACGGATGATCCACGGCGGCGTTTGCGCGAGGTACGCGTGCAGATGCCGCGCGCGGGAGAAGTAGAACAACGCCAGGCCGCCCTGGGCGAAGATGGCGATGAGGATGACCAGTGCATACACGCCCAGCGAAAGTGCCCGGCTGAGGCTTTCGAAGGGTCTGAGTGCATCGGCCAGCGCCGGGTCGGAGGCGGCGGCCTGGGCGTACACGCCGGGACCCGTGAATTGCACGTACAGGCTGAAGAGGGCGTAGAGGATCAGCAGGGAGCCGAGCGCGAGTTGGTTGCAGGCGAGCGTGCGGATGGCCGCGGGATCGAGGCGGCGGAGTCGCGTGGCGGCGCGCAGTTCGACAAACGCCGCCGCGCCCATGCCCAAACCAAGCACAAGGCTGACGGGGGATGCCAGACCGCAAATCAGCGTCAGGCCGGCGAACGTGGCGATCGTCCAGCCGTCGAACCGGGCGATGGAAATCGCCCGGCGGATCTTCCCCGCCGAGGCGCGTGCGGCCGCGAGTTGCCCCAGATGCTCGGGCGAAAGCGCCGGCGGTGGCGCGGCGGAAGATGGCAGCGGCGGAGGCGCGGGCACACCCATGTTATCGGGCCGCGGGGAGATAGGCTTGAGGGATGAGTGCGAAGCGTGGCGGCTCTGATTGTCGCTGGACCTTACAGGCACTTGGGCTTACCTTACCGAATGTTGTCCGCGAGCGATCGCAGCCAACTGATGTCCGGCAACGGAAGGTGCCCAATGCCCAACTTGGCCCGGCTACTGTTTATCGCCTCTCTTCCTGTTCTTTGCGCATGGGGCGAGTTTCAGCAACCGTCCGACAAGAACGGAACGAAGGAGCAACCGATTCACCAAGACCAGTGAAGATGCCGGATCAGCCAGACCGAGATTGGACTCCGCAGCAATGGGAGAAGCTACGCAGTCAGGTGAAGGATGCGCTCAAGCGGTAAGAGAAATCCGACAAGAGAAGGCAGGAGATATCCATGGCAATGACCTCGCGCGAAAGAGTGTTGGCCGCGATCGATCACGTGCAGCCGGACCGCGTGCCGGTCGATTTCGGGGCGCACCGCTCCAGCGGCATCATGGCCATCGCCTACCGCAAACTTCGCAAACACCTCGGCCTCAGCGACCGGCCCATCCGCGTCTACGACATGGTGCAGCAACTGGCCATCATCGACGAGGACGTGCGGCAGCGATTCGGCATCGACACCATCGAACTGGGACGCGGTTTCTGCAACGAGGACCGATTCTGGAAACCCTGGCGCCTTCCCGATGGCGGCGACTGCCTCATCCCCGCCTGGGTCGATGTGCGCAAGGTGGGCGATGACTGGATTCTCCACGGCAGCACCGGCCGGCCCGTCGGCGTGCAGAAGCCGGGCATACTCTACTTCGACTCCATCTACTGGCCATATCTCGACGAAGTCCCCGACGATCTCTCCAACATGCCCGAGGCCATGAAAGACATCATCTGGGTGGTGCCCTCGCCGCCGGGTCCGGGCGCGGATTTGGCGGCCGGGGCCAAGGCCCTGCGAGCGTCGACCGATCGCGCCATCATCGGCCTGTTCGGCGGCAACCTCATCGAGTGGGGCCAATTCCTCTGCCGCAACGACGGCTTCCTGATGCTCCTGGCGGCCGAGCCGGAGAAGGCCCACAAACTGCTCGACCGGCTCACCGAGATCCACCTGGCCAACCTCGAGAAATACCTCGGCGCGGTCGGGCCGTATATCGACATCATCCTCTTCGGCGACGACCTGGGCATGCAGACCGGGCCGCAAATCTCGCCTAAGATGTACCACGAGTTCTTCTTCCCGCGCCACCGCGCCATGTGGCAGCGGGCCAAACAACTGGCCAAGGTAAAGGTGATGCTCCACTGCTGCGGCGGCGTCCGGCCGCTGTTTGAAGACCTGATCGCAGCCGGGCTCGAGGCGATCAATCCCGTGCAGATCACCTGCGACGGCATGAACGCGGCCGGTCTGAAGAAGGACTTCGGGTCGCGGATGTGCTTCTGGGGCGGCGGCTGCGACACGCGGCAGGTGCTTCCCAAAGCCACGCCCGCCCAGGTGCGCGAGCATGTCCTCGGCCAACTGGCAATCATGTCCCCCGGCGGCGGCTTCGTCTTCCAACAGGTCCACAACATCATGGCCGACGTCCCGCCGGAGAATGTGGTGGCGATGTTTGATGCTGTCGCGGAGTTCAATGGCCCGGGGTAACCCGATGAAACGCCGGCTCTTCACTATTTTGGCGATTGTGTCGTTCCTGCCGATCTCCGTGCTGGCGGGCGTTTGGATGTCCAGTTGTCCATATCAGACATACATCTGGTCCACCTTCGCGCGCGAAGCAGTGGGATCTGCGTCCGTGCCCGAAGCACAAGGATATGCGTCATTGACCTGCTTCCACGGCACGCTGTGCTACCGGCGACACGTCGGCCCCGAGCATCTCGGCGAGCATTACCGGTTGCAGCAGAACGATTGGCGGTGGGGCTTTGGCCGTACCGTTTCGGTCAGCACCCAAGACCCATCCCATGTGACGACCGACATCCACATCCCTTGTTGGGCGGTGCTGCCCGTGGCCGCCATCCCGGCGGCCTGGGGAGCAACCGTCATCTACGGCCAGTGGCTCCTCCAGTATCGGCGTCGGAAGGGATTTTGTTGCCGCTGCGGCTACGATCTTCGAGCCACCGCCAACCGCTGCCCGGAATGCGGTACGGCCGTGCCGACGGAGCATGTGGTGAAGGTGACCCCATGAAGCGCCATCTCTTCACAATCCTCGCGGCAATCTCCTTGCTGCTGTGCGTGGCGGCCGTGGCGTTGCTCGTGCGGAGCTACTGGATTTGTGATAGCTGGGTCTGGGATAGGCCAAAAACACAGGACAATTCGGTCGTTGACAACTATGCGGCAATCTCCGAGAGAGGACTGATTTACGCCCGCTACATACCGGCCTGGGATGTAGCTCCGGCCTTCTACAGCAAGAGTCCGTGGAACTTCCGCGCTGACCCCAGTCCGCGACGGTCATCCTTTCCTGCGGACACCGTCTGGCAGCGCTGGGGATTTCACTATGTGGTGACGGGCTCTGGCCGTGCGCAATGGATGGTTCGCCTTCGCAGTTACAGATCAGAGACGGGATGGGAATTCACTTTGCCTCACTGGTTCGTTGCCGCGATGTTCTCGATTCTCCCTGCCATCCGGCTTTGGGCTTGGCGCCGCCAACGACGCCGTAACCGCGTTGGCCTCTGCCCCACGTGCGGCTACGACCTTCGCGCCACCGCCGATCATTGCCCGGAATGCGGGACGGGGGTGCCAGCTTGCCTGGAACGGAAGCCGATTCAATGAGCCGCCGCCTGTCCAATATCCTCGCAAGCACATCTCTGAACCACGGCACGCTTCCGCCAATCGACAACGTCGCAGCCGCGTCACGGTTCCGCCGGCGCTGTTGCCGGGCGCGTTGCCGGCCGTGTTGACGGCACCGTCGTGGGGCCGCCGAAGATCGGCCGCAGCCGCTCCGGCAAATCCTCGACCCGCAACGCCGGGTTCTTCTCGAAAGGCGTGTACAACGGATCGCCGATCAGGCTCATCTGCCAGCTCGTATAGCGGTTGGTTCTCCAATAGACCTCGGCCAGCGGCAGTTTGCCCGTCATCAGCAGCGGGAAGAAGTCGTCGGCCGCCGGGAAGGCGATCAGGTAGGGCTCGGCCACCGAGCCGAGCGTGGCCGAAATGCCGTCGCTGATGAGCCCGCGGCACCAGCCCTTCTCGTCGGGGGCGCGGAGGCTGACCAGCTCGAAGCTGGCGACGTGAAACCCGACCGCGCCGGCATTGAAGCGGCAGGCCGGCACGTAGTTGCGGACGCTGTACCAGCCGCAATACAGCGCAACGTTCGCTGCCGAGTTGGGCGGCAGGACCGCCGGCGACACATCGTGCAGCACGGAGAGCTTGGTCTTCGTGCGAATGATCTCCGCGAGATTGCGAATGGACTGGTCGTACCAGCCGTACTTGCCGGGCTGCGCCTGCTCGCCGTCGGCCTTGATGGAGCGGCTGTCGAGCACGACCTTGCCGCGCAGGCCCTCGCGCTCGGCCTTGAGCGAGGCGAGGATCATCTGCCGCACCTCGCCCGCCTGGGCCGCATCCAGGCGGCTGGTCATGACGATCGACCGCTGCGCCGCCATCGGCGACACTTCGTAGAACATCGGGTTCACCTGCCAGCCCGAGCGCGGATAGTAGTTCCACCACAGCAGCGCCAGCTCGCTGTCAAAGGCAGCCGTCGTGTTCTCCGGCTTGAGGTAGTCGATCTGGGCCTGGATCACGCGCAGCAGATCGACCCGCCCGAAGACGTCGCCGATGAGCTTGCGGATGCGGGTGCGCGATTCGGGGTCGAAGCGGCGGTCCTCCAGCCGCCCGATCTCGGTGGTGGCGGCCCCAACCGTGCGGCGGATTTCGGCGAATTGTTCCTTGCTGTTCGGATCGGCCAGCCCGTCTTCGCCGAAGACGCGCAGCACCTCCGCCGGCCCGCCGAGTTCCTTGAGATAGGCGGCGAGCCCCTTCATCCGCTCGGCCCGCCCGGCCGGGTCCTCGGTGCGGGCCGCCTGCATCGCCAGCGGCCCGAGCGCGGCGCGCACCCGCTGTTCCAGGTGCAATGGGTCCATCCCCGCCAGCGGCCTGAAGGCCGGGTTGACCGCCTGGGCCTCGCGCTCCATGCGGTCGAGGATCAGGCGGACGGCATCGCTCTGCCGGGTCTGTTCGGCCAGAAGCGCGCCGATCTCGTCCCGCTCGGCAGGAGTGAGCGCATGCGCGGCGATGCGCAGGGGCACGCCGTAGAAGGTGACGATGCAGCGGATCTTCCCCTCGAGATTGCGCGCCCGGATGAAGTCGCGCACCACAGGCACGACATCCTGCTCGTAGGCGGCGAAGGTGATCTCGTCATGCACCGGCAAGGCCAGCGGGAGAACCCGCCCCTGCGGAATGCCGCGCGAGTTCCGGTAGAACTCGGCCAGGGCCGTGCTCTGCGGAATGTTCTTGTTCGTCAGCAGGAGGATCTCGTCGGGTTGAAGCGCCAGGCAGCGCGGAATCCCGGCCAGAAGGGCCGCGACGGCGGCGAACACGCAGGCGAAGAGGCGAAGGAGGGCACTCATACGGTTGTTCCGGTGTCAGGACCAGCCGGACAGATTCCCACAGACGGAGCGATTGGGCAAGGGCACAGGCGTGACTCGATTCTGCGGGGCGTGCCCGGAATTCCGGGAAACGTATCTGGACGCCGGAACCTTTGGCATCGGGCGTCTCGCCCATGCTGTCGGTACTCCGACACATCCCGCCCGCCCGGAGGATTGGGCACGCCTTCTGCAAGCGCACGAAAAGAGGCGGACCTCACGCAAGGTCCGCCTTCGTGTTATTAACGGTCGCCCGGAAACCGCGGCGGTACGGTCAGCCCGTGCAGCCCGGGGTTCCGGCTGGCGCTGGCTTACTCGGCCGCGACCTGCTGGACATTCTGGGGCTGTCCGGCCTGGACGGCTGCCTGGGCCGCGGGGAGCTGCTGGGCCTGGGCGGTCTCCATGAGGCCGACCAGGGCCTTGATTTCGCGCAGCGACTCGGGGCTGCCCCACATCAGGACCCAGTCAACGTGCCAGTTGCAGCGCTCGAACGTGCAGCCTTCCAGATGATAGATCGTCTCGCGCAGGACGAGGGTGCAAGCGACGAACTTGCAGCGGATGAACGCCTGCCCGCTGATGTACACGGTCTGGTTCTGGAAGGTTTCGCCTTCGTGCTTGGTGAGAAGCATGCCTACTCCTTGGAAGAAACGTCAAAACGGGACCCGGTAATTCCGGCGCACACGCGCCAGCCGGTCTGACGGCCAATTACGTCAATCCTGTATCGGTTGAATCCGTGTCGATCATAAGCAGCACTTCTGCCTTGTCCACCGAAGCGCCGCGCGACACCAGATCTGTTCGCGCCGGTCTTTGCTTACCGGACGCGCGTCGGGCATCTTCGCAGGAACGAAGGCGAAGTTCAAGCCCGCGGGGTGAAAGCGCGCACGAATTGCGGTTCCGGAGGTTATATACTCTCCGGAATCGGCGACGATGAGTGGTTACGGCTGCTTCCGTCGCTTGCCCTTGGATTCCTCCGGCCAGGGCCACGTCGGCGGCAGGTTCTCCACATCCGCGAGGTCCTTGTTACGTCCGCTTGCCAGCTTGTTCTTCTTGAGGTCCGCAAAGGAGATCAACGGCACCTTGATACCGTCAAAATCGGCGACATGCCGGCGGGCATAGCTTTCCTCGAAATTCACCGCGCTGGGGCTTGTCAGGATATCGACGCGTGACGGCTCCTTGCCGAAGATGAACACCTTTCCCCGAGTCTGAAACATGCTGGGCTTGACGGTGGCATCGGCAAAGCCGCCAAACTCTATCAGAGCCCTGGAGACCTTCTCTGTATTCTCCGGGTCGATGGCAATCCAGAGATCGATGTCATCGGTCGCGCGATGATATCCGTAGTAGATGACGGCGTAGCCGCCGATGACGAGATATCTAACGCCCGCCGAGTTCAGCGACTTTAAGAGATCTCTGAAATCGGGGAAAAGGTTTGCCTTGCCCATAGTTGTAGTTCATTTGGCGCAACCGTTCGAGTTCGCGAAGGCGCTCGAACGGCGTGCGCGACCACCAATACTGACGATCCGCCTCGTCGGCTTCCTCAAACGAGTCGTAGACGCGAACCACGGAGAGATCGATCCCCCGCCGCTTTACGCCGCGGCGACGCTTGCTCCCCTGCTGACGCGGTTTTGTTGATACGACTTTGCCCATATGTGCCCGTGATTATACCACAACCGGGAAGGGCGTGCCTCCTGTGAGGGACGCGGTTGAAAGAAACGCGTACCTGACGCTTTTGACTTGCTACAACGAGTGGATATTGCTAATGTTCAAGCATGAAGACGGCCATGATCCAGCAGGTTCCGCAGCAGTGGGCTGAGATTCTCCGCTGGATCGCCGCAGGTGAGGAAGTGCAGGTTATGCAGCAGGATACCGTGGTCGCAAAACTGGTTCCCGTGCGACCAGCGACTTTGGTGCAGCCTGATTTTCTCGGCCGGGCTCGCGCCATTTGGGGCGATCAACCAGCCGGCAAGCCGCTCAGCGCGGTGGTCGACGAAGCACGGGGCAACTCTTGATCTATCTGGACACAGGCTGTCTCGTCAAGCTCTACTACCCCGAGCCTGAGAGCGCGCAGATCGTCGCGCATGTACAGGGGAAGATCATCTGCTACACGCCGCTGCACGCGCTGGAATTCGCCAACGCCCTACAATTGAAGGCGTTCTTCGGCACGGCGACGGCCGCACAGGTTGCCGCTGCCCGCGCGCTGGTGAAACTGGATGTGGATACCGGCGTCCTGTCGTCGATTCAACTCGAATGGACCCGTGTGTTCCAGCAGGCCGTCGCGCTGGCCGAGCAACACACAAGCTTACTCGGTTGCCGGTCGCTGGACATCCTGCAT
>JBIOJL010000127.1:0-13952 GCA_044450885.1 Tepidisphaerales bacterium | reverse complement strand
TGGGCGGCGCCTTGACGGCTGTGAACAACCTGACGGTGAACGGCGCCGGCACCACCACGATCACCACCCCCGCGGTGACGACGGCCGGGTTCCAAAGTTACGGGAACCCCGTGACCTTGAGCCAGAATACGGTGTTGACCGGGACCGCACTGACGCTGGGCGCAGTGACCGGCGGTGGATTCAACCTGACCCTGACCGGCTCGGGCCTGACGACGCTGGGCGGGCCGTTCACGACCGTGAACAACCTGACGGTGAACGGGTCCGGCACGACCACGATAGCCACTCCCGTTCTGACTACGGCCGGCTTCCAGACCTACGGCAACGCCGTGACCCTGGCAGCGGACGCGTCGCTTGTCGGCACCAGCGTCACCTTTAACGGCACAGTGAACGGAGCCTTCGCCCTGGCGATCGGCAATGCAGGGACGGCCACCGGGGCCGTCTTCGGCAACGGTGCCGGCGCCTTCGTGGGCAACACGGGTGCAGGCCTGACAAGCCTGCACGTCTTCGGCACGACGGCACTCAACGCAGGCAACACGGGTTCGGCAACGGTTCGAACGACCGGAACGCAGACGTATGATGGGGCCGTCGCGCTGAACGACAACACGACCCTTGTGGCCTCGCAGGCTGGATTCAACGGCCCGGTGACGGGCTCGAAGAGCCTGCTGGTGACCGGCGCGACGGCGATCAATGGCGCGTCCGTGACCACGACCGGCGCGACGCAGGAATACACCGGCCCGGTGACGCTCGGGGCCAACGCCGCGTTGACGGGCACCACGGTGACCTTCGACGCCGCGGTATCCGGCAGCAAGAGCCTGCTGGTGACCGGTTCGACCGTCATCAACGGCGGGGCGGTAGCAACCACGGGCACGACGCAGGAGTACAACGGCCCCGTGGCCCTCGGGGCCAACGCGACGCTGACCGGTTCCCAGGTGACGTTCGACCAGGCCGTCAACGGCGACAAGAGCCTGCTGGTGAACGGGTCGGCCACGATCAAGGGCGGCGACGTCACCACGACAGGGACGACGCAGGAGTACAACGGGTCCGTGACGCTGGTTGGCCAGACCGTCCTCACCGGCTCGACGGTGATCTTCGACCAGCAGGTCGACGGCGATAAGGCCCTTCGCGTGCTGGGCAACACGCAGATCAACGGCGCCGGGGTGGCGACCCAGAACGCCCAGGAATACCAGGGCACCGTCACGCTCGGCCACAACGCGACTCTCCAGACCAGGGGAACAACCAGCGGCGACTACATCCTGTTCGGCGGCAACGTGGCCGGCCACACCGCCGACAACAGGACCTTCTACGACCTGACTCTGCTCACGGTTCCCGCGAGCGGCGTCACGGACGCCCAGATCTTCTTCATCGCCCCCGATGTATCCGGCAAGGACGTGAACGTGAGCGTGGGCCGGCTCTTCGTCAACAACGATGGCAAGAACGATCTGCGGACCGCTCCATCCCAGTTCGCGTCCATCTGCGTGATCGCGGGAACGCCTTCGGATCAGAAGGAATACACGGGAAACTATGTGATTCAGGCCCATCCCGGCCTCATCGAAATCAGCCGCAACGAGCGCCTCACGGCACTGGGATCGCTGGACGTGCGCGCGGACACCGCGCATCTTTCGGACATCACCACGCTCAAGGACCTGAACATCTTTGCGGACAGCATCCTGCTGAAGCGGCACAAGAGCGCACCGCTGGCGGTCGCCGGCGGCGGCGCGGCTCCCGACAACGGCGCCAGCTACGTCGCGGGCGCGAAGTTCATCGTTTCCGCATTCCAGGCTTTCCCGAGCAGCGCCGTGGCCGCCGGCGCCAGGCTTGACGATGAGAGCACCGGCTCGCCGCACAGTGCGGATCCGGCGATACGCCTCAACGCCCAGGACCTGGCCAACCTCATCGGCAATCCCGCCTTCTCGGCCACGCAGGTCACCGCCGGTTCCGTGGTCAGCCCGGTAACCATCGACCAGTTGAGGAAGGCAACGGCGCCGCCGGCCGTTGGCAGCGTCTTTGCCCTCGAAGCCAAGGCGACGCCGGTGCCGTTGCAGCCCGTGGTGGTGCTGAATCAGGTCCAGGTGATTGCCGCCACCACCGTTGCGGCGAGCGACTCCGCCGTCGGCAAGCTCGAGGAGCTGGGCATCATCAAGTTCAAGCCGCCCACAACCCAACCCTCCACCCTCGGTCTCTACGACGACGTGCCGGTAAAGATGGCCAGCGGCGGCGGCGTCGAAGCCACCGACTTCCTGCTCACGCGCAACCGCATCAAGCAGGATGTGGCTGAGAAGCTGATCGCGCTCTTCTACCAATCGTTCCCATCCGGCATCGACAAGGCCGGAAAGCCCACCGACCCGTTTGTCGAGATGAAGACCGAACTGGAGAAGGCCGCGGCGGCCTACAAGAAGGAAAACAAGCTCAAGACCATCGATTCGACGGCGAGATTCCGCCAGTTCGTCAACAGCACGCCCGGCATGGAGAAGGCGAAGCTGCACCTGGACCGGATGCGGAACTTCTTCAATGCGGTCTATCCGGTGGACGCGCCGACATCGCATGCCGGCGCCGGGTTGTCGATGAGGGAGGCGGAGGCTTCCCGCCGGCTGTTCATGAGCAAGCTGGAAAGCTCGGGCGAGTTCGAACAGATCACTTCGGAACAGGTGATCTACGCCGTGTTCGACAAGGACGCGCCGCCGAGGAAGGCCAAGCCGGAAAAGAAGGACGTGCCGGAGAAGAAGTGACGCCGGACGAGGTGCCGGCGCCAAATCGCACCCCTGCGAAGGGAGAGCCATGGGCAGCCTGAATGTCGAGAAACTGCTGGAACCGGTGAGCGCTGACAATCCGGTCGGCGAGGACATCTCCATCGCCCCGGAGTTCTTCCAACTGGAGGAACTCGCCAAGGGCAAGCCCGAGCAGCAGATGGGCGACCAGATCATCCCGGCCGAGGACCCGGACTGGAAGGAACTCCTGCGCTTCTCCTGCGAGCTGCTCGGCCGCAGCAAGGACCTCCAGGTGGTTCTCCATGCGGCCAGGGCCGCCATTCCCATACATGGCGTGGCCGGCATCTGCGACGGGCTGGCGCTGGTTCGCGGGCTGCTGGAGAAATACTGGGCCGATCTTTATCCCAAGCTGGATCCCGAGGACAACAACGATCCGCTCATGCGGATGAACATGATGTCCACGCTCACCCATCGCGAAAGCTACCTGAAACTCGTGCGCGAGGCCCCGCTGGCCGATTCCAAACGGGTGGGGCGCTTCGCGCTGAAGGACATCGAGATTGCCAAGGGCGAGGCGCCGGCCCCGGAGAACCGGAATCCGAGCGTCCCCTTGCCCGATCAGGCGCTGGTCAACGGCGCGTTCGAGGAGATGCCGCTGGAGGCCCTTCAGGAAAAGGTCGCGGCACTGGGTTCGGCCGTGGAACACGCCAAGGCGATCGACCAGTTCCTCACCAAGACCTGCGGGGCCGGCAAGGCGTTCAGTTTCGACGATTTGGCGAAGATGCTCGCCGCCTGCCAGCGCCACACGTCCGAGGCCCTGTCGCGTCGGCAGGGGGGGACGACCGGCGCCACCGAGGAAACGGCGGTCGCGGCGGGCGGGGCCTCGGCTCCCGTTGCCGGCGGCGCCGCCCCCGGCGTTGGCGGAGTGCCCGGCGAAATCCGCTCCAAGGCGGATATCATCAAAGTGATGGACAAGATCTGCGACTACTACCAGAAGTACGAGCCGTCCAGCCCGATTCCCCTGCTGCTGCGCCGGGTGCAGCGGCTGGTAAACAAGAGCTTTATGGACATCATCAAGGACCTCAGCCCCGGCACGGTGGGCACCATCGAGCAACTGGCCGGGATCGACGCGTCCCAGCAGCAGCAGTCGTGACATGACCCTGCGGGAGGGCCGCACTCCGTGCGGCCGCGGTCGTGCGGAAGCACGACCCTCCCGAATCCGCGGTCATGCCCATCGTGACGGAAAGTGCTTTTTGCACTTGAATTTGCAGACTTCAATGGCTAACGTCCTGTGGTAGCATGTCATTGTGGGTTCGCGAGTGTTCTAACCGAAAGGAGCCGCGGCCATGGCCAAGGAAAGCAGTCAGAAGTTCATCGCGCGAAATCGCGCGCCGCGCGTACAGATCGAATATGATCTCGAACTGTACGGAGCGGAGAAACAGGTCAACCTGCCGTTCATCATGGGTGTGATGGCGGATCTCTCCGGGAAACCGGCCGAGGAACTGCCCAACGTCGCCGACCGGAAATTCCTCGAGATCGACGTCGACAACTTCGACGACCGTCTCAAATCGACCAAGCCCCGCGTGGCCTTCCAGGTTCCCAACACGCTCACGGGCGACGGCAACATCAGCGTGGACATCACCTTCGAAAGCATGGACGACTTCTCGCCCGCCGCGGTGGCGCGCAAGGTCGAGCCGCTGCGCAAGCTGCTCGAAGCCCGCACGCAGTTGTCGAACCTGCTGTCCTACATGGACGGCAAGGCCAAGGCGGAAGAACTGATCGCCAACGTTTTGAAGGATCCGTCGCTGCTCCAGGCGCTGGCCGCGGCGCCGAAAGCGGGTGGTCAAGCCGGCCAGGAGGCGAAATAAGCCATGGCAGAAGCCCAACAACAAGTACAAGCTCCGCAAGCCGCTACAGCTACTGCGGAAGGTTCTGAATTCGAAAAACTCGTTAGCGGGGCGTTCAAGCCCAAGACCGATTCGGCCGCCGAGGCCATCAAACGAGGCGTGCAGACGCTCGCCGAGCAGGCTCTGGCCGATACGGCGGTCATTTCGGATGACGCCGTCAAGTCGATCCAGGCGATCATCGCCGCCATCGACAAGAAGCTGACGGACCAGGTCAACCAGATCATCCACAACCAGGAATTCCGCCAGCTCGAAGGCACCTGGCGCGGGTTGCACTACCTGGTGAACAACACCGAGACGGATGAGAACCTGAAGATCCGCATTCTCAACATCTCCAAGAAGGATCTGTCCAAGACCCTCAAGAAGTACAAGGGCACGGCGTGGGACCAGAGCCCGCTCTTCAAGGCCATCTACGAATCCGAATTCGGCACGCCCGGCGGCACGCCCTACGGCTGCCTCCTCGGCGACTTCCAGTTCGACCACACCCCGCCCGATGTGGAGATCCTTCAGGGCGTCGCCCAGATCTCGGCCGCGGCCCACGCGCCGTTCATTTCCGCGGCCGCCCCGTCCCTGCTGAACATGGATTCATGGCAGCAGCTCTCGGACCCGCGCGACCTCACGAAGATATTCCAGAGCCCCGAGTATGCCCCCTGGCGCGCCTTCCGCGAGTCGGACGACTCCAAGTACATCGGCCTGGCCATGCCACGTTACCTGTCGCGCATTCCTTACGGCGCCAAGACCAATCCGGTCGAGGAATTCGCCTTCGAGGAAGACACCACCGGCACCGACCACAACAAGTACGTCTGGTCCAACGCCTGCTACGCGATGGGCCGGAACATCACCCGCTCGTTCAAGTCCTACGGCTGGTGCGCCCGCATTCGCGGCGTGGAGTCCGGCGGCATGGTCGAAGACCTGCCCTGCCACACCTTCCCCACCGACGACGGCGGCGTTGACATGAAGTGTCCGACCGAAATCGCCATCACCGACCGTCGCGAGGCCGAACTCGCCAAGAACGGCATGATGCCGCTCTCGCACTGGAAGAACACCAACTACGCCGTGTTCGTCGGCGCCCAGTCCGCCAACAAACCGGCGGAGTACACCGATCCGGATGCCACCGCCAACGCCAATCTCGCGGCACGCCTGCCCTATCTCTTTGCCACCTGCCGATTTGCGCATTACCTGAAGTGCATGGTCCGTGACAAGATCGGCGGTTTCAAGGAGCGGGCGGACATGCAGCGCTGGCTCAACGACTGGATTCTTCGCTACGTCGAACCGGACCCGAACTCGGCCGAAGAAGCCAAGGCCAAGCGGCCCCTGGCGGCGGCCGAAGTGGTGGTGGAAGAGGTCGAAGGCAATCCGGGTTACTACCGTTCCAAGTTCTTCCTGCGGCCGCACTACCAGCTCGAGGGGCTCACCGTGTCCCTGCGCCTGGTGTCCAAGCTGCCGTCGGGCAAGAAGTGATGCGAACTCGATGACCGTGATTCCCAGACTGTGCGGCGGCATGCCCTGTTTGGGGCAATAGTGGTCGGATGCGTTGGTTCCTAGTATTAGCCGGTGGTCGCTGAACAGTCACAAACATTTTGAAAGGAGCAGATCATGGCGGTCGACTATTTCCTCAAGATTGACGGGATTCCAGGCGAGTCCTTGGATGCCAAGCACAAGGATGAGATTCACATTGACAGTTGGAGTTTCGGCGCAACTCAGGTGGGTTCCTCCTCGCAGGATCTCGGCTTGGGCTCCGGCAAGGTGAACATGCAGGACTTCCACTTTACAATGAAGGCGAACAAGGCGTCGCCCTTGCTTTTCATTGCTTGTGCCAACGGCGAACACATCAAGAAAGCCGTGCTGACCTGCCGCAAAGCCGGCAAGACGCAGCAGGAATTCCTGATTTACACCTTTACGGACCTGCTGATCTCGTCGTTCCAGACCGGCGGCAATGCCAGTGATGTCATCCCAACCGATCAGATCAGTTTCAACTTCACAAAGGTCGTCAAGGAGTACAAGCCCCAGAAGCAGGATGGCTCGCTCGATGCGGGCATCAAGAAGGGTTACAACCTCAAGACCAATGTCGAAGAAACCTGATCCGATCTTTGTCTGAGACCTTACCCCCGCGCGTCCCCTCACCGGGGGCGCGCGGTTTTGTTATCGAGACAGGTGGAGAACATGGAAGCTGCTGAATTGCTCAAGCAGGGCAAGCTCGACGATGCCCTGGCCAGGCTCCAGGAACAGGTGCGCAGCGACCCCGCCGCCGCCAAACACCGGGTCTTCCTTTTCCAGTTGCTCGCCGTCATGGGCCGGTGGGACAAGGCCCTGACCCAACTCAACGTCGCCGCCGACCTGGATCCCAAGACGCTGCTCATGGCCCAGGTGTGCCGCCAGACCCTGCAATGCGAGGCGTTTCGCGCGGAAGTCTTCGCCGGCCGGCGCAGCCCCCTCGTCTTCGGACAGCCCGACGAATGGGTCGGCTGGCTGATCCAGGCCAACCAGCTTGCGGCCGAGGGACGCTATGCCCAGTCCGTTGAAATGCGCAACAAGGCCCTGGAGGCTGCGCCGGCCGTCGCCGGCAACGTCGACGGCAAACCGTTCGAATGGCTTGCCGACGCCGACCCGCGCCTGGGACCGGTGCTTGAGGCCATCGTCGACGGCAAATACTTCTGGATACCCATGCGCAACATCCAGCAGATCAGCGTCGAACCGCCGGCGGACCTGCGCGACATCGTCTGGCTGCCCGCGAACTTCACCTGGGCCAACGGCGGCGTCGGCGTGGGCATGATCCCCAGCCGGTATCCCGGCACCGAGGCTGTCGATGACGGCCCCTTGCGGCTGGCGAGGCGGACCGACTGGCGGACGCTGGGCCCGGACCTGGATGTCCCTCTGGGCCAGCGGCTCTTCGCCACCAACGACGGCGACTATCCGCTGCTGGCACTGAAGCGGATCACGTTCGACGTGCCCGCAGCGCCGATGAACTTTGACGTGCCTGCCGTGCCGGATAAGTGACGCGTTTTACCTGGGACGCCATGGCTGACATTCTTCCACAAGAACGTACGCTTCCGTTCCTGGTGGATCGTCTCACCGACGACGACCCGGCGACGCGGATGGAGTCGCGCGAGAAGCGATCCATCTCCATGCGGCAGTTTCAGAAGGCCCTGCTGCGCGATCTCACCTGGCTTCTAAACTCGCCGAGCAAGACCGATCGCGAGCACATCGAGGAGTTTCCCGAGGTCGGCCGCTCGGTGTTGAACTTCGGCATGCCCGATTTCACCGGCCTCACCCACTCCGACGTCACGCCGCAGCAGGTCGAGAAGGCCATCCGCCAGGCGATCCTTCTGTTTGAACCGCGGATCGTGAAGGACTCGTTGGTCATTCGCGTGGTGGTCAACCGACAGGTCGCCGGCAACCTGCTGGCGGTGGAGATTCGCGGACAGGTCTGGGCCCAGCCTGTCCCCGAACAGTTCTTTGTCAAGACCGAAGTCGATTTGGAAACGGGCCAGGTCAATCTTTCGGATCAACTCCATGGATAGGCGCCTGCTCAACTACTACAACCGCGAGCTGCAGCACATCCGCGAGATGGGCGCGGAGTTCGCGCGCGAGTTCCCCAAGATCGCCGGGCGGCTCACGCTCGATGAGTTCTCCTGCGCCGATCCATACGTCGAGCGGCTGATCGAAGGCTTCGCGTTCCTGGCGGCCCGCGTGCAGCTCAAGCTCGACGCCGAGTTCCCCCGCTTCACCCAGTCGCTGCTCAACACCATTTACCCGCACTACCTCTGCCCCACGCCATCAATGGCGGTCGCCCAGTTCCTGCCCGATCTCGCCGAGGGCGCCCTCGTCGAGGGCGTCTCCGTTCCGCGCGGCTCGGCCATGCGCAGCATCGTCGCCAAGGGCGACCCCACGGCCAGTGAATACAGGACGGCCCACGACGTCAAGCTCTACCCGTTCAAGGTCATCGAGGCGCAGTATTACACGAGGGACCTGGCTTCGCTCGAACTGCCCGGGGGCATTCCGCCCACCAAGGCGGCGCTGCGAATCCGCCTCCAGTCCCCGCCGACCGCCAACATCGACAAAATCCGCGCCGACCGCCTGACCTTCTACTTGCGCGGCGCGGGCGACGTGCAGATGCGCCTCTACGAGCAGATTTTCGCGCACGGTGTCGGCGTCGTGGTCCAGCCCAAAGGCCGGCCCGTGCGCTGGCGCGAAGTGATCCCGGCTTCGGAAATTCGCCAGACCGGGTTCGAGCCGTCCCAGGCCTTGCTGCCCTACGACGCCCGGTCGTTCCACGGCTATCGCCTCCTCCACGAGTACTTCGCGTTTCCGCAGCGGTTCATGTTCTTCGAACTGGGCGCCCTTCAGAGGGGCTTCAAGCGCTGTCCGGAGAATCAGGTCGACATCGTCATCCTCTTCAACGAACCTGACCTGCGGCTGGACGGGGCGGTCGAGCCGGGCCAGTTCGCCCTCTGCTGCACGCCGATGATCAACCTGTTTCCGAAATCGGCCGACCGCATCCATCTCAACGAGCAGACCTACGAGTTTCAGGTGATCCCGGACCGCACCCGCCCCCTCGATTTCGAGGTCTTCCAGGTCCTCAAGGTGACCGGGCACGGCGTCCGATCCGACCAGGAACAGCCGTTCACTCCGTTCTACTCGGCCCGCGACTTCCAGGATGAAGGCGGGGCCTATTACACCGTGCAGCGCGTGCCCAGGCTGGCCTCGCAGAAGGAACAGCGTCAGGGGCAGCGGTCCAAATATCCCGGTTCGGAAGTCTATGTCTCGCTGGTGGACTCGAAGTCCGCGCCCTACCGGTCGGACCTGAAGCAGCTTTCGGTGGACACGCTCTGCACCAACCGCGACCTGCCCATGTTCCTGCCGATCGGAAAAGGTGCGACCGATTTCACCCTGCTGGCCGGCGCGCCCGTGGAGGGAATCCGCTGCGTCAGCGGCGTGCCCACGTCGCCCCGCCCGAGCTTTGCCGAGGGCGAGACTGCCTGGCGGCTCATCAACCACCTGACCCTGAACTACCTTTCGCTGAACGACTCCGCCGGCGGCGAGGGCGCGGCCGCCTTGCGCGATTTGCTGGAACTTTACGGCGACGTTTCGGAACCCGCGATACGCAAACAGATCGACGGCGTGCGGCAGCTTGCCACCGAGAAATCCGTTCGCCGCGCCAACACGCCCGGGCCGATCGCCTTCGCCCGCGGACTGCGCGTGCTGGTGACTCTCGATGAATCGTCGTTTGAAGGCACCGGCGTGTTTTTGCTTGGTGCCGTACTGGATCAGTTTTTCTCCCGCTACGTGTCGATCAATTCGTTCACGGAGACGGTGGTGAAGACTTTAGAGCGTGGTGAGGTGATGCGATGGCCGCCCCGGACGGGACGCAGAAATATTCTCTGATCGACGCCTTCCTGAAGCGCGCCGACGAGTTCGACTTCTACCAGGCGGTGCGCCGCCTGGAGGCGGTCAACCCCGAGAAGCCGCGGATTGGCCAGTCCCTGCGCGTGGCCGACGACTGCGTGCGCTTCTGCCAGAAGCCATCGTTGCGCTTCGAGCCGGTAACCGTCACCGGGTATCAGCAGGCTTCCCAGTACGCCCCGGATCGCCTTTTCGTTGCTTTCATGGGGCTTCTGGGCCCGCACGGCCCGATGCCCCTGCACCTGACGGAGTACATTCGTGCCCGGGAGCTTCAGGCCAACGACCCCACGCTCGCGAGGTTCTTCGATGTCTTCAACCATCGCATGATCGCGCTTTTCTACCGGGCCTGGCGCACCAACCAGCAGGCGGTTTCGTTCGACCGTCCCGACCAGGACCGCTTCCTGGCCTACTTCGGCAGCCTCATCGGCATCAGCACGCCGCCCTTCCGCAACCGCGACGCCATCCAGGACATGGCCAAGCTGCACTATTGCGGCCGCCTCGCCTGCCCCACCAAGAGCGCCGAGGGCCTGGTGGCGATTCTGGTCGACTACTTCCGGGTACCGGTCGAACTCGAGGAGTTCGTCGGCCAGTGGATCGAACTGCCGGTGGAGAACCGGCTCCGCCTGGCTGAATCCCCGGAGACCGGCACCATCGGGCGGACGGCGATCATGGGTTCGCGCGTCTGGGAGTGCCAGCACAAGTTCCGGCTCCGGATCGGGCCGCTCACGCTGGCCGACTACCAGCGGCTGCTGCCGCGGGGAGTCAGCCTCCGGCGGCTCCACGACTGGGTCCGCAACTACTGCGGCGACCAGTTCGGATTCGAGGTGCAGTTGGTCTTGAGAAAGCAGGATGTGCCCAAGCTGCGGCCCGGCGTGATTGGCCAACTTGGCTGGACCACCTGGCTCAGCACGAAGAAGTTTGAAGAGGATGCGGATGATCTGGTTCTGCAGGTGGCATGAGAGATTGCCCGTGATGTGTGATCGAGCGCCGGCGATCCGGCAATGAACATCGAAGGAGAAACATATGGCGGATATTCAGAAAGCGGCCCTGTTCGGGAAACTCGACTCGCTGGCGTACAAGGCCATCGAGGCGGCGACCACGTTCTGCAAACTGCGCGGCAATCCCTACGTCGAGCTGGTTCACTGGATCAACCAGATCATGCAGCTCCAGGACTCCGACATCCAGCACATCGTGCGGGCGTTCAATCTCAACCCCTCGCGCCTGGCGACCGACCTGCAGACGTCGCTGGACAAACTGCCCCGCGGCTCGACCTCGATCCAGGGCTTCTCTCCGCAGCTCGAGGAGACCATCAAGGATGCCTGGCTCTACTCGACGCTGATGTTCAACGAGCTGAAGGTGCGCACGGGGCACATCATGGTGGCGCTGCTGCAGAACCGAGCGCTCAAGGCGCAGCTTGTGGACATCTCCCGCGAGTTCGAGAAGATCAAGCTTGAACAGTTGACCGACGATTTTGCCAAGATCACTTCCGCCTCGATCGAAGGCACGCTCGCCGCCCGCGAGGGCGGCGTGGCCACGGGCGCCGGCGCGGCCCCCGGCGAGGCATCCGGCGCCATGGCCCCGGCCCAGATGGGCAAGATGGAGGGGCTCAAGAAGTTCTCCACCGACATCACCGAGAAGGCCCGCAAGGGCGAGCTCGATCCCATTGTCGGGCGCGACCACGAAATCCGCCAGATCGTCGACGTGCTCATGCGCCGCCGCCAGAATAACCCGATCCTCACCGGCGAGGCCGGCGTCGGCAAAACGGCGGTCGTCGAGGGCTTTTCGCTCCGCGTCGTGTCGGGCGACGTGCCGCCGGCCTTGAAGGATGTCAGCGTCCGCTCGCTGGACATCGGCCTGATGCAGGCCGGCGCCAGCATGAAGGGGGAGTTCGAGCAGCGCCTGCGCCAGGTCATCGAGGAGGTCCAGTCCTCCCCCAAGCCAATCATCCTCTTTATCGACGAGGCCCACACGCTGATCGGGGCCGGCGGGGCGGCCGGCACCGGCGACGCCGCCAACCTGCTCAAGCCCGCCCTCGCCCGCGGCACCCTGCGCACCATCGCCGCCACCACCTGGGATGAATACAAAAAGCACATCGAGAAGGACCCCGCCCTGGTCCGCCGCTTCCAGGTCGTCAAGATCGACGAGCCCTCCGAGGAAAAGGGCATCCAGATGATGCGCGCCGTCGCCACCTCCTTCGAGAAACACCACAAAGTGCAGATTCTCGACGAGGCCCTCGAAGCCGCCGTCAGGCTCTCGGCCCGCTACATCCCGGCCGCCCAACTCCCCGACAAGGCCGTCAAGCTGATCGACACCGCCTCCGCCCGCGTCGGCATCAGCCAGCACGCGGTTCCCGCCGAGGTGGACGACGCCCGCCGCCGCATTCAGGTCTACGAGACGGAACTGGGAATACTCGGCCGCGAAACCGACGTCGGCATGGACCACAAGTCCCGCGTGAATGAGATCACCACCAGCCTTGAGGAAGAACGCAAACGCCTCAAGGCACTTGAGGAAAGCTGGGCCAAGGAAAAGGACCTGGTGGCGAAGGTGCTGGAGATACGCGGCAAGCTGCGCGGCGCCGGCGTAGCGGTTGACGCGCCCAAGCCGCAGGCCGCAGATGCCAAGGCGCCGCCCCCGGACGCCAAGGCGGCACCCGCCGCGCCAGCCGCGCCCGCTCCGCTCTCCGAAGCCGAGCGCGCCAAGCTGCTGGCCGACCTGCAGGCCGTTCAGGCCGAACTGGCCGCCTTGCAGGGCGAGCGGCCGCTGATCGTCCCCAGCGTCGATGCTCAGTCCATCTCCAGCGTCGTCGCCGACTGGACCGGCATTCCCGTGGGTCGCATGGCCCGCAACGAAATCGAACAGGTGCTCAAGCTCGCTGACCTCATGGAGCGCCGGGTCATCGGCCAGCGCCACGCGCTCGAGCTCATCGCCAAGCGCATCCGCACTTCGCGGGCCAAACTCGACAATCCGCAGCGTCCCATCGGCGTGTTCATGCTCGTCGGTCCATCCGGCACCGGCAAGACCGAAACCGCGCTGACGCTGGCCGAGGCACTGTACGGCGGTGAACAGAACCTCATCAAGATCAACATGGCCGAGTTCCAGGAGGCCCACACCGTCTCCACCCTCAAAGGCTCGCCTCCCGGCTACGTCGGCTACGGCGAAGGTGGAGTTTTGACCGAGGCCGTGCGCCGCCGCCCGTACTCGGTGGTGCTGCTCGACGAGGTGGAGAAGGCCCATCCCGACGTGCATGAAATATTCTTCGAGGCGTTCGACAAGGGCCACATGGAGGATGCCGAAGGCCGCGACATCGACTTCAAGAACACCATCATCCTCCTGACCTCCAACGCCGCCCAGGACGTCATCATCAACATGACCAAGGATCCCGACCTCATGCCCAGCGCCGAGGGCCTGGAAAAAGCCATGCGCGAGCCGCTGAAGAAGGTCTTCCCCGACGCGCTGCTCAACCGCCTGGTGGTCGTCCCCTTCTACCCCATCAGCCGCGAGATGATGCGGGCCATCATCAAGCTCAACCTGTCCCGCGTCGAAAAACGCGTCGCCATGAACCACCGGCTGCCGTTCACCTACGATCCGGCCGTGCTCGATTTCATCGCCGATCGCTGCACCGAACTCGAACGCGGCGCCCGCATGGTCGAGGCCCTGATTACCAACAACATGCTCCCCGCCATCGGCCTGGAAGTGCTCACGCGGCTGATGGACAATCGTCCCCTGAGCGGCATTCACGTGGGCGTGAAGGACAACGATTTCGCGTACACCTATGCTTAAGAGCGGCCACCCGGCCCCGCTGGACCGCAACCGAGAACTGAGAGGTAACAAACCATGGCATCGACACGAACCCAGGAACACCGGCCGATTGCCATCAACACCGCGCTCGGAACGGACGTGCTGCTCTTCCGCCGCGCCACCGTCATCGAGCAGCTCGGACGCC
>JBIOJL010000126.1:0-14015 GCA_044450885.1 Tepidisphaerales bacterium | reverse complement strand
GGCCAACCCCGGCTCCCTGAACCTGGGCCCGGCCGGCGTGATCGACGTCAATGATTCGTTCCTGATGATCAACTACAGCACCGTCAACCCGATCGCCCAGGTGGCGGCGGCGCTTAAAGCCGGCCGGAATGCGGCCGGTCTGGGCGCGATTCCCCCGCACGTCTGGGACGGGAGCACGGGCATCATGAGCAGTGCGGCCGCCGCCTCGTTCACGGCCAACCTCAACACCGAGATCATGGCTTTGGGCGTCGGCGACACGCAGGACATGCTGCAGAACATCGGCCTGACGTTCAACAACATCGACGGTGTGCCGCTGGGCGACAAGACCGTGTTCGTCAAGTACACCCGCATCGGCGACGCATCGCTGGATGGATACGTGACCAATGCGGATGTGACCATCGTCAGCACGTTCTACGGCAAGACCGGCATGTACTGGTACCAGGGCGACTTCAACGGCGACGGCGTGGTCAACGACGCCGACGTGACCATCGTGGGCACGTACTACCAGGGCGCTTCGCCGCCGGTGTTCGCCTCGCAGTCGTCGGCGTTCGCGCAGGCGTTCATGGCTGGTTACGACTCATCGCACGGCGGCGGCACAAGCGCGGTTCCCGAGCCGGGCGCGTTGAGCCTGCTGGGTCTGGGCGCTCTGGCGCTGATCCGCCGCAAGCGCCGGGCATGAGTTTGTGCAAGAGTTCTTTCGCTGTAAACGAGCGAGGCCGCTCCGGTGTTCCGGGGCGGCCTCGTTTATTTTGCGCCGTGCGGTCAGTGGCTTGGCCGTGCAGAAGCACGGCCCTCCCGGATTTGTGGTCACGCCCGGCGGCGCCGACCCGCTCCAGGGATTCCTGTGCGGAAAGCCATGCCTGCTCATGGACCGGGTTTTGGCGCGGCGGGGCCGGCTTTGGATGGCGGGGTGGAACCTGCCGCCGGCGGAGGAGGCGGCGGATCTTTTACCGTCATGGTGATGAGGTTGCTGTACTGGGTATACGGCTGGCCGGCAATGCTGGCATCGGCGCGAACGACGACGGTCCGGGTGGCGCGCTCGGTGCGGGGACTTGAGCCGATCTCGATGAAGCCCAGGGTTTCCTTGCCGTGAAGAACCAGAGGTTTGACATCCAGGTTCTTGTTGATGTTGGCGGGTGTGCCCTCATTGGGCTCGAAGCCGCTCGAATAGCCTTCGAGATTCAGGGTGATGTCGCCTTCGTAACCGTGGCGGTCGACGTTGACGATGAGGTTGGCAACGCTGTTGCCGACGATTTCCGGCGGAAACTTGGCGGAGCCGGACCTAAGCAGGGCGAGGCGGTCACGTTGCGGTTTGAAGAGGGGATCGTTCTGGCGAAAATGGGACGCGATGGCTTGTTTCTGCTCCGCACTGCGCTGCGAGACGGGTGTGCCGGCGGCTTGGAGGACGGCGGGCGACGGGGAAAGCTGCCCTGGAGCATTGGGCGCGCCGCTGGCCATGAGGCGGAATTTGCGGACCGACAGTTTGCCGCCCGTCCAGTCCTGCTGCAGGCTGATCTCGATCGTGGCCCCGGCATCATTGGCAATCGGTTTCTGAAGCTGGAAGGTGGCCCAATGGGACTGGTTGACCTGGGGGAAGATGGCCCACCCGGTCCCGGGTTTGATGTCAGCCGAGAGCGCATTGGCTATGGGGAAGTCGTTCTGTGAAAAGTCCGCTTTGGCGTCTTTGAGTTCGAGGGGCTTCAGGTCCACGCCTTTGCCCTCTTCGAAATAAGTGGCCGAGAAGCGGGAGATGACGAAATTCCCGTCGCTGCCGCGGCCGCAGGGTTTGCCCTCGTCCGCGATAACTTCGATCTTCAGGGCGGTGATGGTCTTGAGTCTGGTCCTGGCGGTCAGGGTGTAGGTTTCGCGGGCAGGGATGGGGCCGTCAGCGAGGATGAGGCCGTCAGGCTGAAGCTTGAGCGTGGTGCCGTCGGTGGTTCGCGTGGCGATGATTTCCAGCGGCTGCCAGATGTGGTTGAGGAGGGATTCCTTTTCCCACTTTTCCTGGGCTGCGAGCCGGTCCGGGGCGGTGGATTCCAAATCGCGGGTCACGGCGGTGATTTCGTCCGCGGTCTTCTTGGGATCGTTGAAGACGTCATCGCCGAGGCGGCCCACCGTGAAGGGAGAAGACTCAAGGACGCTGAGCAGAACTCCCGGGGGTTGTTCGACGCTGCCTCGGAGGGGCAGAGAACGGGCGATGGGGGTTTGGCCGATCCTGGCGGAGGCGACGAGTTTCATCGGGTAGAAGCCGGGACGCGCATCGGGCGCGGCCGTGAGAATGAGCAGGCCGCTGCCGCTGTCTTTGCCGCCTATCACAAGCGGGGTGGCGGTGACACCGGGAGGCAGGCCCTCGAGGGTGACGTTGATATCCCCGGCGAAATTGCCTTTGCGGCGGGCCTGCACCCAGAGGCGGGTGTGGGCGCCCCGGGTGAGGCGGGGTTCGCCGCCCTGGAACAGGAGTTCAAAGTCAGGTGCTTCGGGAACGGTCGGGGCGATGCGGAGGCGATAGGGGAAATCGGCGCCCCCTCTGCCGAGGAGGTCGGTGACGCGAACGACGTACTCCTTCTTGGGGTCGGTTTCGCGGATTTCCAGCCGGGCATCGCCGCTGAGGCCGGGAGTGTCGTTGGCGCGCTGGAGGACATTGCCGGCGGCATCGGTGAGAGTGAGGAGGGCGTCGAGGTTGGAGCCGAAGCGGGCGGCGAGTGCCTCCACTACGACGGGCTGGGTCGTGGGGACGGTGAAGCGAAACTGGTCGACATCGCCGGAAGGGTCGATGCGCCCGTTGACGGCGACGGGAAGGCTGATGGCGTTGGCCTGGGCCAGTTGGTCGTTGGGTTCCTTCTCGCACGTTTCCGGCAGATCGCCGACGTCGAAGCTGCGCGGGTTCGTCAGGCCCCGGGGCGTGGACGCGAAGATGCGCATGCTGCCCGTGGGCTGTTCGGGGCGGAGGACCATGTCCATTCTCGGCCTGTCGAGGTTTTCGCCGACAAGGTCGATGGAGACCTGGCCGCCGCGCTTGCCGCCAAGGGGGAAGATGGATCGTACGTACGGGATCTCGCCGGAGCGGATGTGGTATGGAAAATCCCCGCCGCCCTGGAAACGGAGGTCGTTGATGCGCAGGACGTATTCGCCGTCGGCGGGGACTTCGTAGTCGATGAAGGAATCGAGGTCGTTGGTATCCTCGTCGTGGGCGACCTGCCTGCCTTTGTCATTGTAGAGGTAGAGGGATGAATCGAGACGGGAGCCGATGCGGGAGGCCACGACGTCGAAGATGAGGCGCTGGCCCTTCTTGGCGGCGAAGCGGTAGTAGTCGATCTGGCCGCTTCGGCGCATGCTGCCGGCAATGATCGCCGGGAGCTGGACCTTCCTCGCCTTTGCGGGAGTGTTGTTGTCGGAGGATTCGGCGACGACGGGGTATTCGTCGACGACCAGGCTGAGCGGGCGGCTGACGCCCAGAGGGGTGACCACGCGCAGCTCGCGGACGCCGCGCGGCGCATCGGCGGCGGCGCTGAGGCGGACGTGGACCTCACGGGCCGCGGTGTCGGACGGGGCCGGCTGGCCGACGATGCGGGTGGCGTGGATGACGATGTCGGCGGTGAGCCCGCCGCCGCCCGCGAGGTATATGCCGTTGGCGCCCTGCAGATTCTCGCCGCGGAGGATGATCTCCCCGGTCTGGCCCGCCTGGACGACGTGCGGCTCGATGGCGGCAAGGCCCGGGACCGCCTGCGCGCCGGCCGGGCCGGACGCAGCCAGGAGTGCGAGAGTGAGCAACCAATGGGTCCGCATATGCCCTCAAAAGTTAACGCCGCCTATCCGAAGAGGTCGTAAACGGGGTCGGCCTTGACCAGCTCGCGGGGCTGGT
Source organism: Tepidisphaerales bacterium (assembly GCA_044450885.1). Classification (GTDB taxonomy): domain Bacteria; phylum Planctomycetota; class Phycisphaerae; order Tepidisphaerales; family Tepidisphaeraceae; genus JANYKD01. The sequence goes on along the minus strand of JBIOJL010000126.1, from coordinate 10,153 downwards.
TGAGGTGGTTGAGAACGACGGTCGCCGGATCGATGCCCAGCGAGTGGTAGATCGTCGCCAGGAGCTGCACCGGATGCACCGGCTTCTCCCTGGGTGATGACGCGGTGGCGTCGGAACTGCCGTAAACCGTGCCGCGCGGGATGCCGGCGCCGGCCATGAGCGCGGTGTAGCAATAGGGCCAGTGGTCGCGGCCGTCCTTGGCGTTGCCGTTGCCGGAGGTGCTGACGCCGAGACGCGGGGAGCGCCCGAATTCGCCGACGGCCAGGACGATCGTTTCCTTGAGCAGCCCGCGGGAGTCCATGTCTTCCAGCAATGCGGCCAGGCCCGCGTCGAGCTTGGGGCAGTGAATGTTGCGCAGAGGCCCGAAGTTGGCGGCGTGGGTGTCGAAGGCGTCGATGGCGGGGTTGCCGTTGGCCACGGCGGGCCAGTTGAGCTGGACGAACTTGGTGCCGGCCTCGATCAGGCGGCGGGCCATCAGGCAGCCCTGGCCGAAGGTGTTCATGCCGTATTTCTCACGGAGTTCCTTGCTTTCCCTGGTCAGGTCAAAAGCGTCGCGGGCCTTGCCGGAGATGACCAGGTCCAGCGCCTTCTGGTAGTAGCTGTCCAGGGCGTTTTCGGAGACGGCCTTTTCGATGTCGGGCATCGCGTCGTTGATGCGTTGGAGGAGGTGGGCGCGGTTCTGCATGCGCTCGCGGGATACATCGCCGCGGAGGGCAAGGTCGCTGAGATTGATCGGCTTCGCCGGGTCCTGGTACATGTAGTAGGGGTCATACGCTGCGCCGAGGAAGCCGGCGGTGCCGCCCTTGCCGACGACGTTGCTTTCCTGCAGGGGGCGGGGAAGCATCACGAACGGCAGCATCGAGCCCTGGGTGGGCTGCATTTTGGTGATGTTGGAGCCGATGCAGGGAAAGTCGTTGGCGGCAGGGGGTTCGAGCTGCCCCGAGGGGGAGACGCGGTCGGGGGTGTACCCGGTCATCATCTGGTAGATGGCGGCCGTGTGGTTGAAGAGGCCGGCCGGAGTGTAGTTGAGCGAGCGGATGAGGGTGGCGCGGTTCATGACCCTGGCAAGCCTGGGCATGACTTCGGAGACCATGCAGCCGTCGACGTTGGTCTTGATGGCCTTGAATTCACCGCGGATTTCCAGGGCCGCATCGGGCTTGGGATCCCAGATGTCGATGTGGCTCGGCCCGCCCTGGAGGAAGATGAAGATGACCTGTTTGGCGCTGCCCCATCCGTTCCTCTTCTTGCCCGCGGGAGCAGTCTGGCCCCGGGCCTGGAGGGCGAGGAACTGGCCGAGGCTGAGGCCGAGGAGGCCGGCGCCGCCGACGCGGAGGAATTCGCGGCGGGAGTTGTAGCCGTCGCAGGTTGCGCCGCCGAGCCCGGGAATTGAAAGCATGATTCACCTCGAGCGTGAGAACTAACGGTTGTACAGGAAGGCTGCGCTGTTGAGCATGGCCCAGGCGAGATCCTGCGCGGCTTCAAGGCGTTTCTCGCCGAGCGTGGCGCCTTCCAGCTCCTTGTCGGTCGGAGCGCGGTTGAAAATGGCGTAATAGAGTTCGACGACCACTTTCCTGTCATCTTTTTCGGCGGCGACGATCCTGGCGATGCGGTTGTTGGGATTGGAGACGGCATCGCCGATCAGGGAACCGTTGACCATGCTGATGGCGTGCGACAGGGTGAAGTTGTTGGACCGCTCGCATTCGCAGGCGGTTTCGCGTTTCGGTTTGCCGAAGAGGCCGAGCATATCGGAGGCTTCGCCGGTGCCGTCGGGAAGGTCGACGGCGCGGGAGTCGGCGGGCATGCCGCTGAATTGGGCGCGAAAGCCTGTGGCGACGGCCACGGCGTCGGAGAGCTGTTCGGCCGTGAGGCGGCGGGGGCGGTTGTGGGAGAAATTGACGCGGTCGTCCTGGTTCCAGCGATTGGTGGCGACCGAACGCTGGTAGGCACGGCTGAGGGCGATGGTGCGCATCAGTTTGCGGATGTCGTAGCCGCTGCTGACAAAGTCCCTGGTGATGGCCTCGAGAAGTTCAGGGTTGCTCGGCGGATTGCTGGCGCGGATGTCGTCGACGGGGTCGATGATGCCGATGCCGAAGAAGTAGCTCCAGGTGCGGTTGGCCATGGCCCGGGCGAAGTACGCGTTGCCGGGGGAGGTCATCCACTTGACCAGGGCCTGGCGACGGTCCAGGCCGGCGGGAGTGGATTCGGACGTGCCGAAGGGAACGAGCGGAGCGACGGGGCGATCGGTCTTGGGATGCACGACCTCGCCGCCGTTGTAGTTGCTGTAGAGGATCTGTTCCTCGGGGCGCGGACCGGGTTTGACGGCGATGGTCGCGAAGTAGGCGCCGAACTGGTAATACTGGTTTTGGGTCCACTTCTCGAACGGGTGGTCGTGGCACTTGTTGCAGTTGAAGCGGACGCCGAGGAAGGTCTGGCTGACATCCTCGGTGATCTTGCCATTCTCCTTCAGGGCGCGGTAGTAATTGACTTCGGGGGCGGTGTAGCTGCTTCCCTTGGCGAGCAGTATCTTCTCGACAAACTTGTCGTAGGGTTCATTGCTGGCGATGCGGTCCCGAATCCAGTTGCGGAAGGTCCACATGGCCTTGACGCCGAGTGCCTTGCTGTTGCACTGGAGAAGGTCGGCCCACTTGTTCGACCAGTAGTCGGTGAAATCCTCGCTGGCGAGGAGTTCGTCGACCAGCTTCTCGCGTTTGGTTCTGCTTTCCGTCGGGTTGGCGAGAAAGGCTTTGACGCGCTCGGCCGTGGCGGGCTGGCCGGTGAGGTCCAGGGAGATTCGACGGATGAACTCGGCGTCCGTGCAGAGCGGCGAGGGAAGAATGCGCATCTTCTGTAGCTTGGCGTGGACCAGGCCGTCGATGTAGTTGTTTTCTGGTTCGGCGACCCACTGGTATCCGGCGCGGTCCCCCATGACGAAAGCCTGGCGCGTGGCGTAGTTGCCTTCATAGCGGACAAGCACCGCGCCTTCGCCGCGGCGCAGGGCGGTGATGGTGTTGTCCTTGACCGTGAGGGCCTCCGTGTTGCTCGCGGTGATGACGGCTTCGCGGGTTACATCGCGGACGGACCCGTCCCGGTAGTGGGCGAGGACCACCATCTGCTGGGAACGGCCGGGGAGATCGAGGTTGAAGACCTCGGGGAGGACCTCGATATTGCTGGCCCGGGCGGTGATTTCCTGCGGCTGCGTGCCTTCGGCGATCCATTGTCTGACGACCTGGTATTGCTCGGAATCCTCGTCGAGGACCTTGCCTCCTTCATGCTGGACGCCGCCGGCGGGCTTGAGCAGCATCAGGCTCTTCTCGGGTTCCTGGCGGTTGAAGCGGCGGCCGGAGAGGTCATCGACCAGGGCCTGGTAGTCGGTGTCGGGATCGTAGCCACGAAGGGAAAGCTTGAATCCTTCCTTGCCCTTGGCCGAGCCGTGGCACAGGCCGGTATTGCAGCCAACACGGGCCAGGATGGGTTCGACATCGCGCACGAACCCGGCCTTGGGGCGGTCGATGCTCTTGACGTTGACCGCGAGGCGCGTCTGCAGACCACCCGCCGTGATGATGACGCCGGTGGCACCGGGCTTCTTGCCGTGGAGGTAGCCGGCAGTGTCAAGAGCAACGCCGTCTCCTTCGGGGGCGAACCTGGCGACGGCGGTAAGGTCAACGACGCCGCCCTGGGAAGTCTTGCCGATAACGAGCACTTTGCGGGCGTCGCGGGCGCCGTCCAGGGTGATCTCCGCCGGGAGCAGTTGCAGCGCGTTGACGGCGGGGAGAGGAGGCGTGACGGGCTTGGCGTCTCCGGCCGGTTCCGCGGCCGCGGCAGTGCAAATGCCCATCAGCAATCCGACGGAAACCAGTCTCGCGACTTGCTTTGCCATCTCACTCACCTCGAGAATGTTCAAGGCCTGGCGACCGCTACCGGCTTTTCCAGCGGAACGGGGATGAAACGCTTGAGAAGTTCACCTTTGTCCGGAGAGTATATGCGCGCACTTCCGTCATAGCCTCCGCAGGCGACGTATTTCCCGTCGGGGCTGAACGCGACGGCAAACACCGCGCCCCCCTGGCCACCGAGGATGTGCTTGCGGCTGCCGTCCTTCGTCCCGTAGATTCGCATCTCGTTGAAGGCCCCGACGGCGAGCAGCTCGCCATCAGCGTTGTAGGCGATCGCAGTGACTGCACCATTCTGGCGCTCGAAGGCGCGGATGAGATTGGTGTCGTTGCGGCCGGCGGTGCGGTCCTGGTTGTCCTTGATGCGATAGATACGGGGTGTGCCCTGGCCACCGCCAATGGCCACGATGTCTTCCCTGGGATGGCGGGACATGCAGAGAACGGCTTCAAGCGGATTGTTCACGTCGTCGATGAACTGGCCGTTCTCGACGTTGATGAGCTTCAGCGCGTTGTCGCGACTGCCGCTGAGGAGGCGTTTGCCGTCCACGGTGAAGACGGCGCCGAGGCACCAGTCGCTGTGCTGATCGACGTGGAGCGTTTCCAGCCCGGTCTTCAGGGCCATCACGCGGGCGCTCCTGTCCGCACAGCCATACGCGACTCTCTCGCCATCAGCGCTGGCAGTCAGGCCGAAAACGGTGTCCTTGCTGGTCTTCCAGGAGGCTTTGATGGCGCCCCCGGGCAGGGTCCATGCCTGCACGTGGCCGTATTGGGCGGGGGATCCTCCGCCGGCGATCAGGGTCTTGCTGTCCGCGGAGAAGGAAAGCGAAGTGATCTTGGGCGAGCCACCGGGAAGACGCTTGATCGGGGCTGAGCCGTCGGGTTGGTGGAGGGTCGCTTCGTGGTAGGCGGAGATGGCGAGGACTTTGCCGTCGGGCGAGTAGGCGATGGCGGTGATGACGGGGGGAACGTGATACACCGTCAGTTGTTTGACGGGCTCGGGACCAACATCGCCGAGTTTGCCTTCAGGGACAGGGAAGAAAGGCTTGGCGATGATCGTGTCGTTCGTGGCGCCTTCGGCGATCCAGCGGCGGAGGATTTCGACCTGGCCGGGCTTGAGCTTCTCGCCTTTTTCGGGCATCGCGGGTTCAGCGCCAGTGACCTGATCAACAAGGGCGCTCTGCTCGGGATGGCCGGCGACAACGCTCGCGCCATCTTTACCGCCCGTGACGATTCCTTTGAACGTGCTGAGGTCGAGGCCGCCTTTCTTCTTCTCCGGGTTGTGACAGCCGGTGCAGTTCTGCACGAGGACAGGGGCGACGTCGCGCGTGAAGCTGACCGGCCCGGGACCATCGGCGGCGGCCGTGTTCATCGCTGATGTCGCGATCAGTACACCGCAGAATGATGCAAGAATCGTTTTCATCCAGACGACTCCCTGACCAAGGCGATCGATTGGCGAGGCCAGGGATTATGACCCATTGGGATCATAGACCATGGTCACCGACCGGTATGAACCGGGTGTGGAATCGTAGGTGGCCTGGAAGCCGCAGTGAAATGGAGGTACGCGTTATCGCCGAAATTCGCCGAATGACTCGGATGACTGGCCGTTCGTGCGTCGGCTCTCGAACTGATTACCCGTTCTCCGGCTGCGCAACCGCCACCGCCACGGCGGCAGTGGGCGCGGCCGGAGCGGGCGCGGGAGCCGCCACAGCGGCCGGCGCCACCGGCGGCCGGGGGGGAATGTTGAGCCGCGCGCCGAACGCCGCCGGCCCGGGCGGCGGACCCGGAGGCGCCTTCTCGCCCAACGCCTGCGCCAACTGCTTGTCGGTCTTGTGGTCGGGCTGCAACAGCAGCGTCATCCGCCGGCCCTCGAGCTTGGAATCGCGGCCGGGCTCCACCTTGGCCACCGCGAACAGTTCCTGCTTGATCTTGGTGAAGATCGCCCGCCCCAAGTCCATGTGGGCCATTTCCCGTCCCTTGAACTGCAGCGTGAACTGCACCTTGTTGCCTTCCTTGAGGAAGCCGCGGGCGTGGTTGATCTTGATCATCAGGTCGTGATCGCCGATCTTCACGGTGCGCAGCTTGAGCTCTTTGAGCTGGCCGCCCTTGCTGTTCGATCGCGACTTGTCCTCTTTTTTCTGCTGCTGGTAGCGCCACTTGCCGTAGTCCATGATGCGGCAGACGGGCGGACGGGCGTCGGGCGCAACCTCGACCAGGTCGAGCCCAAGCTCACGCGCCCGCCGCTGTGCTTCCGCGGTGGAAACGCTTCCGATTTTCGTTTCGTGTTCGTCGATCAGAAAGATGGGCGAGATTCTGATCTGCTCGTTGTGGCGATAATTGGTAGGAATGGCCGTACTCTCCAAACTGCCGCACCGGAGCAACGCAACACACGCCGCCGGCACAGGCAAACAACAATTACTCCGGCGGCGCAGGTTCTCCCAAAGAGGTCGCCCCGACGAAGCCTTGGCGGATGAGCCCTTGCGGCGCTCCCGCCGGTCTTGCCCCATAATATCGGGCAAAACCCCCACGAATTCAAGCAAAAAATCCGTTGCATCCGCGACCGGTTTGTGGTTAACTATCAACCCACCCGCATGGATGCGGGCCTTGACCGGAACGGAGTCCGATATGCTCAATCGTCTTCTCCCCGTGAGTTTGGTCGTTGTTCTGGTAGCCGGATGTTCCTTCGACAAGTGGGCGGGGGGTGCCAAGTCGCCGGCGCAGCCCGGAACGACCGACAGAAACCGTACCGCTCAGCCGGACGTAACCGCCGATTCGGCGGATACTTCCGTGTCGGCACCGCCCGATGAGACCATCTCCCGGGTGCAGGGTTTCACCCAGCGCGCCAGACTCGCTCCGGCCAGGCCGGCGGACCCGGTCGCAACGCCTTCCCCGCAGCCCAACAGAACATCGCCGGCGGCGGTCCCTGCCCCCGTGGCCGCGACGCCCGGCCCGGCAACCTCGGGCGACCTGCCATCCCCGGTGAAGTGGCTTGATAATCGTCCGATCGATTTCAGCATCGGGCCCAAACAGGATCCCACGCCGCCCGCGCCTGTGCCGGGCGAAGCCGCGCCCACGCCGCCAACGGCCATCGCCAACACGATTCCCGCGCAGTCGCCCGGGTCTGTCGAGGCCCGCATCGGCCAGACTGTCCGCGACTATCCCCGCGATCTCGCGGCCCAGTTCGACTACCAATTGCTCCAGTTGATCAAGGGCCAGCAGGTTACGCCGGTGGACGGCCTGAGCATGCTTCCCCGTGACGATCGCGAAATGCTCTGGGCCCTCCTGGATTCGCTCGCCCTGCTCCGCTCCAACCTCAAGACCGACACCAACATGACCGCCAGCCAGAAGGCCCGGCCGCTGATCGGCCTCGGCGAACGCCTCCGCGCCGGCGTCGACCTCCGCGTCGGCACCATCGCGCTCTGCTCGCGCGTGGACGGTTTCGGCGTCTATCAGCCCATGTCGGCCGACCGCCTGCCCTCGGGCCGCGAAACCACCGCCGTGCTCTACTGCGAAGTCGAGAATTTCCTTTCGCGCCAAGTCGACGGCGGACAGTGGGAGACCAACCTGTCGCAGGAAATCACCCTCTACAATGAGCGCGGGCAACGGGTGTGGTCTGAAAAGGCCAAGCTCGTGAAGGACCTCTGCCGCAACCGCCGCCACGATTTCTTCGTCGGCCAGCGCGTCACCCTTCCGTCGGCGCTCATGCCCGGATCCTATTCGCTGCGGGTGACGATCGTGGACCAGAACGCCAACCGGGTGCAGGAAGGGACCCTGGCCGTGCGGGTGATCTCGGACCGGTGAATCCAAAGGTCCAATTCTCCGCGCCCCGATCCCGGAACGAACAAATCATGAATAACCACGATTCAAACTAGACTTATCCTATAGGAAAGTAGTAGAATCGCCCCATGAGCGCCAACTGGAAAGACAAACTCGCCGGCCGGATTGAACCCAATCTGGCCAAGGAAATAGAGGCATTCGAGGCCCAGATCGCCCTCCGCAAGCTCGGCAAGATCGACGAAAAAGTCTTCGCCGAAACCCGCCTCCGCCGCGGGGCTTACGGCCAGCGCTACGACAACGGCAAACGCCACGATGGCCTGCAGCAGCGCGACCTGCCGTATCCGGCGCTGACCAAAGGCCCGGATACCTTCTGGGACGCCCCGGGAATGCTCCGCATCAAGATCCCCTACGGCAGCCTCAATTCCCGGCAGATGGAGGTGCTGGCCGACCGTGCCGAGGAGTACTCCGACCACATCCTCCATGTGACCACGCGGCAGGACATTCAGCTCCACTACGTCCAAATTGACGACACGCCGGAAATCTTCCGCCGCCTGGCGGCCGTCGGCATCACCACCCGCGAAGCCTGCGGCAACTCCGTCCGCAATGTCACCGCCTGCCCGCGCTCCGGCGTCTGCCGCGGCGAAGGCTTCGACGTCTCCCCTTACGCCAAAGCCGTCGCGTACTATCTGCTCGGCCATCCCGACACCCAGGATTTTGGCCGCAAGTTCAAGATCGCTTTCTCCGGCTGCAAAGACGAAGCCTGCGCCCTGGTTTCCATCCACGACCTCGGCGGCATTGCCAAGACCCGCGTCATCGACGGCAAGACCGTCCGCGGCTTCGAGCTCTACGTCGGCGGCGGCCTCGGCGCGGTGCCGCATCAGGCCAAGCTGTTCGACGAATTTGTCCCCGAAGAAGAACTGCTGCCCCTCTGCCGCGCCACCGGCCGGGTTTTCGCACGCATCGGCGAAAAGAAGAACCGCCAGAAAGCCCGATTGAAGTTCGTCGTCGCCAAGCTCGGTATTGACGAGTTCAAGCGCCTGGTCCTCGAAGAACGCCGCACCATGCCGGAAGACCCGACGTGGCGCAAGTACTTCGACGAAATCCCCCGCTACGAGCAGAAGCCCAATCTCGCGCCCGATCCCACCGTCGTCCCTCTGACAATCGCAAATCGCAAATCCCAAATCGCAAATCCCTTTGACGCCTGGGCCGCCACCAATATCTACCCCCAGCGCCAGCCCGGCTACAGTCTCATCACCGTCACGCTGCCCCTTGGTGATGCCACGCCCTCGCAGTTCCGCGCCCTCGCCGACCTCGCCCGCACCTACGCCGGCGACAACGTCCGCACCACCATCGAGCAGAACCTCGTGCTCCGCTGGATCCCCAACGGAAAGGTGGCCGAGGTCTACGCGGAACTGCAGCGCATCGGCCTGGCTGACCCCGGCGCCGGCACCATCGTCGATATCGTCTCCTGCCCCGGCACCGACACCTGCAAGCTCGGCATCGCCTCATCCCGCGGCCTGGCCGGCGAACTCCGCACGCGCCTGGCCGCCAAAGCCGCCGCGCTCGACGAAGCGGTGAAGAGCCTCCACATCAAGATTTCCGGCTGCTTCAATTCCTGCGGCCAGCACCACGTCGCCGACATCGGCTTCTTCGGCAACTCCCGCAACATCGGCGGTTTCACCGTGCCGCATTTCCAGGTCATCCTCGGCGGCCGCTGGCGCGACAACGGCGGGTCCTATGGCCTGATGCTCGGCTCGGTGCCCAGCAAACGAATCCCCGACCTGCTCGATTCTCTCACCGGTAAGTATATTTCCGGCCGCCAGACGGATGAATCCTTCCAAAACTGGTGCCAGCGGATCGGCAAAAAGTCGCTCAAGGAGATCGTCGATCCCTTCACGCCGGTTCCGGCGTATGCGGATGATCCGACGTACTTCAGCGACTGGGGCGACCCGCGCCAGTTCTCCATCGGCGACATGGGCACCGGCGAATGCGCCGGCGAGGTGGTCAGCCTGGCGCAGTTCGGCTTCACCGCCGCCGAGTCCGAGGCCTTCGAGTCGCAACTCGCCTTGGAGGCCGGCAATTTCAAAGAGGCCGACGACCGCGCCTACAACGCCATGCTCATTGCCGCCAAAACGCTGGTGCAGCTCCAGTGGCTGGATGTCCCCACTGACCCCGCGACCATCGTCAACGAATTCCGCACAAGGTATGTCGATACGAAGATCTTCTGGGATTCCTACGCCCATGGCCAGTTCGGCAACTACCTGTTCACCCGTCACGAAGGCCCCGACACGCGTTACACCCACGACACCGCCGGCAAACTCGTCCAGGAAGCCAGCCTGTTCATCGACGCCGCCCACAAAGCCCACGCGAAGTACCGGCAGTCCCTGACCGCCGTGAAGGTGTAAACCGCAATACAAAATGAAACACAGAGAGCACAGAGGACACAGAGAAGGCAAGAGCACGGGCGGGACGCCCGTGCCACGATCTTTTCC
>JBIOJL010000125.1:0-14021 GCA_044450885.1 Tepidisphaerales bacterium | reverse complement strand
CCCTGGGTTTTGGACGATCCATAAGACCCCGCCCTGAAAGGGCGGAGGAATCGCCAAGGATCAACACGCCCCGGCTTTACTCCGCCCGTTCAGGGCGGGGAGCGATATCTTATCGAGCCAACCCAAGGTAGAGCTTCGCTCAACCCTGGGCTGGATTCCTCCGGCCCTTCAGGCCGCAGAACCGCCCCGCCGATAATGTCATGCACCCGCTCCAGGCAGGCAGACAGGCCCGATCACTTGAGTACCGCCCCGGCACGTGTATCCTGAGTGGTTCGCCGATCGCGCGTTGTTCAACCCAGGCAGGTGACATCGTGACCATGGATAAGGAACTGCTCAAGAAGATACCGTTGTTCGCGTCGCTCTCCGACGACGATCTTGGCGGGCTGAAGAATTGGCTGGAGGCCCGGACCGTGCCGCCCAACCAAGCGATCTTCTGGATCGGCGAAAAGGGGGACGAACTGTTCATCGTGCAATACGGGCAGGTCCGGCTGTCGTACACCAACGAGGCCGGGCAGGATGTCACCCTGGCCGTCGTCGGCGCCGGCGCATTCTTCGGCGATCTGTCGCTGCTGGATGGCGGCCCGCGGACCGCCACCGCCCTGGCCCAGAACGAGACGGGCATGTGGGTCCTCAACCGGCAGAATTTCTTCAAATTCCTGGCGCAGCATCCCAGGGCCTCGGAGGTGATGGTCTCGACCATGGCCTCGCGGCTGCGCGAGAACACCGAGAAGCTGCGAAGCATCAAGAACGTCAACGAGGAGGCGGATGAGAAGATCACCACGCTGCAGCGGGTTGTCGACCAACTGGCCAACCACTTTTCCAGCGGGTCGTTTCTGATTTCCGTGATTCTATTTGCGCTGCTGTGGATGGTGGTGCAGACAAGCCTGGTCCTGCGCCATCACCCTGAGACAATTAAGCTCATGGACGACCCTCCGACATTTGCCTGGCTGGGGTTTCTGGTGAGCTTGGCGTCGTTCCTGCTCACGGTGTTCGTGCTCAACAGCCAGAAGCGGCAGGCCGAACGAGACCGCATCCGCGCGGACTTTGAGTATCAGGTCAACCTGAAGGCGCAGCTCGAAATCATGCAACTCCACCAGAAGATGGACAAGCTGACGGAGATGGTTGGCGCCGGATCCGGCAAGACGGGAGCATGAGGCGATTGCCGGGGCGCGAAGATCAGACGGAGTGCCGGCAACACGGGTGCGCCGCCGCTGCTACGAAAACTGGATCACTGGGGGTAATATGCTCTCCATGCTCAACCGACACCCATGCTTCGCCGGTCTGTTCCGCCGCGTCATTCTCGCCGCCTTGCTCGCCGCGCTCTGTGTACTGCCGGCCGGCGCCGCTCAGGACGATGGCAATCCCGTCTGGCTGCCGGCCAGCGCCGAGAAGTTGCCCCGCTGGCGGGGGTTCAATCTGCTCGAGAAGTTCGTGGCCGGGCGGAACAGCAGGCCGTTCCAGGAGGAGGATTTCCGGCTGATCGAGAAACTCGGCTTCAACTTCGTCCGCCTGCCGATGGATTACCGCGGCTGGATCAAGGATGGAAACTGGGAGACGTTTGACGAGGCGGCGCTGAAGGAGATCGACCAGGCGGTCGAATGGGGCAACAAGTATCACATCCATGTGTCGCTGAATTTCCACCGGGCGCCGGGGTACACGGTGAATGCGCCGGCCGAGAAGACCAGCTTGTGGACCGACGCCGAGACGCAGCGGGTTTGCGGCCTGCACTGGGCGACGTTCGCCAAACGCTACAAGGGCATTCCCAATGCCCGCCTCAGCTTCAACCTGCTGAACGAGCCGGCGAAGATCAAGCCGGAGTTGTTCGTGGCGGCCATCCGCTCGCTGGTCGCGGCCATACGCACGGAAGACCCCGATCGGCTGATCATCTCCGACGGGCTGGAATGGGGACGCGTTCCGGTGCTGGAGCTGGCCGACCTGCACATTGCCCAGGCGGCGCGGGGGTACGCGCCGATGGAGATCTCGCACTACAAGGCGAGCTGGGTGGCGAGCGAGAAGTATCCGTATCCGGCGTGGCCGATGGCGATGCGGATTCCGGGGACGCTGGCGGGGCCGGGAAAGCCCCAGAGCAATCATGCGATCGTGGTGGATGGGCCGTTTGCCGCGGCGACGGACCTGCGGCTGCACGTGGACAAGGTGTCGGTGGCGGCGAACCTGATCGTGGAGGCGGACGGGAAGCCCGTTTACGAAAAAGCGTTCAAACCCGGGCCGGGCGAAGGGGAGTGGAAGAAGGTGGTGTTCGCCGAGCAGTGGAAGGTGTACCAGAACATCTACGACCGGGATTACACGGCGACCATCCCGGCCGGGACGAAGCAGGTGCAGATCCGGATGACCGAAGGGGACTGGGTGAATGTATCGGAAATCGGGTTCAAGCCCGCGGGCGCGGCACGGGAGAATGTGCTGGCGACGGAAGAGGGGCTGGACAAGAAGGGCAAGCCGTTCCGGTATGCGCCGGCCGATGCGGGCGGGCCGTTCGTGGGCGTGCCGATGCGGGACAAGCAGTGGCTGGCCGGCGAGAACGTCAAGCCGTGGCAGGTGGCCCAGACAAAGGGGATCGGCGTGATGGTGGGCGAGTGGGGCGCGTTCAACAAGACGCCGCACGAGGTGTTTCTGCGCTGGGCGGAGGATAATCTCGATCTGTGGAAAAAGGCGGACATGGGCTGGGCCATGTGGAATTTCCGCGGGTCGTTCGGCGTGCTCGACAGCGGTCGGTCGGACGTGCAATACGAGGATTTCGAAGGCCACAAGCTCGACCGGAAACTGCTGGAGTTGCTCAAGAGGTATTGAACGTAGTGGGGCCAGCGTCCTCGCTGGCCTGCCCGAAGCCCCGTCAGGTCAGGGGTGTTAGATACTCTGGATTCACGCCGGGTCCGCTGAAGCGGCCCCTACGTTGCCGTGTCGGGGCGCCGGCCGCACTCGGGGCATCGGCCGGGGGTGGCGCGAAGGTCGTATCCACAATGGGGACACTTACCATGTTTCGTGCGGCGGTGGCGCACGGCGCGGTGGGCAAACCGCCGGGCCGGTGGCAGGAAGCACAGGCCGGCCAGCAGCCACCAGGGGAAGTCGAGCACCAGCCAGCATCCTGTACGCGGCTGGTCAAAGCGCCCGAAATGCACGACGCTGAGACCGATGACCCTTTGGGTGTCCGGCTCACCAAAGAACTCGCGGCGAAGCCCGGCTATTTCCTCGGGGCTCAGGATCGCGTTGTGCAGCCCAACGCGCTGTTGCTGATCGAGGGGAAACAGGGTCAGCGCCAGGGTGAGCGATTTGGGTGATGTGGCAAGGAACTGCGTGGAGCCCGCCGGTGGGGCGATCAGGGCGAACACGTTGCAGGTCCATTGGGAGCGGAGCCAGAGCAGAAGCATGGCTGCCAGCAGGAGTGGCCAGAAGATGCGGCGATGGCGGCGGCTCATTTGAGTTTGTCGCGAACCTTGGCCAGGAGGTCTTCGATGAGTTCGAGATTGTCAGGAGTCTGCTGAACGACCAACAGTCCGCCGAGACAGCGGACTTGGCCGGTCTTGCCCCCGTTGTCGACCCAGGTTTCGACGTCGATGGTCTCTACGATGAGGTTCTTCAAATCCTCGGTGGCTTGGGCCGCATCGTAGGCGATGACGATCGGCGGGGGCGGCGGACTGCCGTTCTCGCTGATAACGCGTCCGTTGGGTCGCCGGACGTAGTTGCCCGGCCCATTGCGGACCAGCCCGGCCAGGATGTCGCGCACGTTATACATGCGTACGAACACCGATCCCTTGCACTGGCTCATGCGACGTATGAAGACCACGTTGCCTTCGACTTCGTAGGTCAGCCCGTCCTGATCGTCGCCGGCGGCCTGATTGAGGATCAGCCGCAGGGCCCGTTTGGCGGTCGTATCCTGGAGATCGAGCGTGATCGGGTGATCGGGGTTTATGCCCGGGCTGTCCGACACCTGCCACTCGACGGAGATGCGCACCCCGCTCAGGCGCTGAAACTCGGCCATCGCCGGCCGGAAATGCGTGCCGTTGAAATGAAGCGAGAACGTGATGGCCGAGAGATTCAGCACCGGCCGCGTGGATGGCAACGATGCCGGCTGGGCCGAAATGGCCTGGGTGACGATGATCTGCGGCGAGTTGCGGACGAGGCGTTCAATGATGAACAGCGCCAGCAGCGCAACCAAGAAAGCGGTGACGAGCGTGCGGATCATGGGGGTAGCTCCTCGACATTCTGCGGCGGCCGCGCGAGCACCTCCAGCACGCGGGAGATTCGTCGATGGGAGGTTTCATCGGCGATGACACAGACACGCCCTTCGACGATGGGGCCGACGGAGCAGGGGAGGTCGCGATCGAGCAGATCCAGAAGGATGGCCACGAGGTTCTCATCGCGCTCGGCATCGGGATCCACATCGCGGATCTGCGAGGAAACAATGGCACCAAGACCGCCGAAGCCACCCCCGCCGCTAAAGCCGCGTCCGGAACCTCGCCCGCGGTTGGCGCCTGCCCCTTCCCGGCGAACGAAACGGGCCGCACGCGTATCGGGATGCAGGCTGCCGGCGTATCGCTCGAACGCCTCGGCCTGCATCAGTTGCGGGCGGACGTCGTAGAGGCGACTGACGAGGCCCTTGCCGGAAACGGGGCCGGCTAGCGATGACGCAGAGACGGCAGCACGGGAGAGGAGATAGAGCAGGATGAAGGCGAGCGACATGACCACGATGGCGACATTTGAGGCCAATCGCCTGCGCAGGCGGAAGATGAATCGCCGGCGGCTCATCCGGGGCGCGATTATCCCTGATGGATGCGGGCGATGCCAGTGGTTGGAGGGATCAATGGGAATGTTGCCGCTTCGGCCTCATCGGCAGTGGTGGGGCCAGCGTCTGTTCGTAGTACCGCCTTCAGGCGGTCTTGCGGTCCGCCTGAAGGCGGTACTACAAACGGGCCAGCGAGGACGCTGGCCCTACTTTGCCATCGGATCGTCGAGTTGTTTTCGGAGGGTGGCCAGGCGCTGGCGAAGTTTCGCCAGGTCGGCGGCGCGGTCGGGCGAATCGGCCAGATTCTTCATCTCCCAGGGGTCCGTCTTGAGGTCGAAGAGTTGGGTGCGGCGCTCCTTGCCGACGTAGTATTCGATCAGCTTGGTGTCCGGCGTTTCGACGGCGCGCTGGAAGTTGCGGTAGGCAAAGAAGAGTTCGTCGCGGACCGTCGGTTTCTCGCCGCGGATCACCGGGAGCAGGCTCTGGCTTTCGAGGCCCTCGGGCTTGGCCAGGCCGGCGAGGTCGCACGTGGTGGCGAAGATGTCCATGAGGTAGCAGAGGGCGTCGCTACGTTTGCCGGCGGGGATGCCCGGCCCGGAGAAGAGCAGGGGTACGCCGATGCTGTGTTCGTAGACGCTCTGCTTGCCCATCAGTCCGTGCTGGCCCAGGGCCAGGCCGTTGTCGCCGGCGAAGATGATAATGGTGTTGTCGAAGCGGCCGGACTTTTTGAGGGCGTCCAGCACGCGGCCGACGTTGCGGTCCAGCCAGGAGATGCAGGCGTAGTAGTCGGCGATGTGCTTGCGGATCTCATCCGGCTGGCGCGGGAAGCCGGCCAGCATCTCATCGCGCACCTTGAGTTCGCCGTTGTCGAAGGGATGTTGCGGCAGGAAGTTGGGCGGCAGGGGGAGTCTGGCGGGGTCGTAGAGGTCGCGGAACTTCTTTGGCGCGATGCGCGGGTCGTGGGGCGCGGTCGTCGCCATGTAGAGGAAGAAGGGCTTGTCGTCCTTGTAGCTGGAGATGAAGTCGACGGCGGAGTCGGCGATCACTTCGGTGGCATCGCGGTCGGTGGCTTTGGCCTGTGCGGGGGGATACTTGCCGGCCGGGTCGTAGTCCTGAACGGTGATCTCCACGGACTCGCCGTCGGCCGCGCCTTTCTTGGCCTGGCCCATGCCGCCGAAGTAGACGGTGCGGACCTGGGTGAAGGCGCGGTTGACGGCGGTGCGTTCGTTGTGCCATTTGCCGGTGATGAAGGTGTTGTAGCCGTTCTGGCGGAAGCACTGCGGCAGCAGCACGTGGTTGTCGACCTTGCCGGCCGTGTGGAAGAGGGACCGGCCGGTCATGATCATGGCCCGGCTGGGCACGCAGACGGCCCCCTGGTTGCCGCCCATGATGGTTGCCCGGTCGAAGGCGATGCCGCGTTGCACCAGCGAGTCGAGGTTGGGCGTGACCAGTTCCTGGCAGCCCAGGGCATGAATCGCGCCGCGGCGCTGGTCATCCGTGAGGATGAAGAGGATGTTGGGTCTGGCCGGGGCGCCGGCGGCGAAGGCGGATTTGCAGAGACACAGAGCGAGAGTAATGGCCGCGGTCCAGGTGTGGAGTCTCATGGCGGTATCGTATCGCGCCCCGCGCCAAATTTGGAGTGCGGCGGCTCGACGCCGCTTTTCGGGTGTGCATCCGATGACCCGTGGTGAGACGAATCGGAGCAAATCGGCCGGGATCGGGCGTGACCATTCTTCCGGGAGGGCCGCAGTCCTCTGCGGCCGTTTCGCGGCGCGACCATACCGGCCGTGCAGAAGCACGGCCCTCCCGAATCCGTGGGCACCCGCCCGGGAACTGAGCCTGTTTGCCGCCGATGAGCGGCCACGGAGCATTGCGCAGGTTGCCACGCCGATGGAAAAGCGGCGCCGAGCCGCCGCACTCCCAAAAAAAGCGGCGTCGAACCGCCGCAGTCCCAAAAGAGAACTTATTCGCCGGCGCGGGCGCGGAGATTGTCCAGCACGTTCATGAAGTTGATGTAGGAGTCGTAAGGGCTTTCGTAAGGGGAGAAGTAGTGGTGGACCGCGCCGTCGGAGAAGAACTTGGTACACATGTAGTAGAAATGGTCGGACGAGGCGATCTTGTGCCAGTCGGCGGTGAGCTGGGGGTTGCGGGCGCGGCGGATGGCCGGTTCGAGCTTGTACAGCTCGTGGGCGGCGTTGGTCTGCATCGAGTTGCCCAGCCACGCCGTGAGATCGCGTTCGGTGTCGGCCCAACTCGTGAACTGGGGGATGTCGAGTTCGCCGGCCGGTTCGTAGCGGTCGACGACCTGCGAGGGCGTGAGGAAGTCGTTGGCGGGGTGCGCCAGGATCTCGCCGGGCAAGTGGCCCATGAAGTCAAAGATGCCGGTTTCCGCCCACTGGTGTTCGCCGATCGTCTCGTAGTCCATGAACAGGTTGCAGACCTGTCCGTTGCCGTTGATCTGGTTGATCCAGCGGGCGAACTTGGGTGCGGTGAGCGGCCACTGCTGCCACTGCTGGTTGGAAAAACGGAAGGCGATGTCGTCGCTGAGGCGGTAGTTCTTCAGCAGCAGCTTGATGGCCTGCGTGTGGGGCGGGCGGTGAAGGACGTTGGGCGAACGGAGCCCGAGAATATGGTCGGCGCCCTCGGCGAGGATGCCTTCGAAGCCCATACGCACGGCGGATTGGGCCAACTCGTTGTTGTAGATCAACTCGGTATAGCGGAAGACGCGCGGATCCTGCCCGAAAAGTGACTTGATCTTGTCGCGGTGCATCTCGACCTGCTCGCGGAAGTCCTCCTTGGAAAAGATGAAGGCGAGCGAGTGGTAGTAGCTTTCGGCCAGGAACTCGACGCAGCCCGTGGCGGCCAGTTCCTTGAACGTGTCGATCACCTGGGGGCACCAGGTTGTGAGCTGTTCGAGGGCGCAGCCGCTGATGGAGAAGGCCAGGCGGAAGCGGCCCTCGTGGCGGCGGATCAGGTCGAGCAGCAGGCGGTTGGCCGGGAGGTAGCACTTGTCGGCGACCTTGCGGCAGATCTCGGCGTTGCGGGCATCGTCGAAGTAGAGCGAGTCGGTGTCAAAGACGCTGTAGCGGCGAAGCCGGAAGGGCTGATGGACCTGGAAATAGAGACAGACAGACGCCATACGGCTCCTCTTGCACGCGACGCACCAGCCAGTCCACGCACGCGGCGCTACGCTCGTCCTCACCGGCCGGGACATTCTAGCCTGTTTGCGGCGTTTTTACAGGACCATCAACCGCAGGGATCGGCCCAGGATGGGGATTTCCACAAAGAGCAACGTAGGTAGACCGACGGGGGCAAAACGCACGGAAACCCCGTTTTGACGGCGGGTTAGTATAACTACTTACGGGCGGCGGCAGGAAGGGCGGGGAGCCGCCTGTCGCCCGGCCGGGAACGTCGCAAATGCCGTAAACAGCGGGAGTTCGGGCTGCGGATGATGGCGGCGATTTGCCGGTGCCAGGAATATTCCACCGATTTGTCAAGCGGATTTGCCATTTTCTTATGAAAAGTCCCAAGTGCGCCTCGGATTCTCGCCGATGAATAAAGCACTCTGGATTTCAAAGATCATCCGGATGCGATCTTACGCCATCTGGCCGGGAACCGGCCCCGCGAAGGTCGGCGTCAAGGTAAACCAACGAAAGGGACTACACAATGCGGCAGAACAAGAAGACACGGGCGCGAGCAATTGGCAGGGACTCTTTTGTTGAGAACCTCGAGAATCGCACGCTACTGAACGGGACCGTGGCCGTGACGGTTGCCGCGGGCGCCATGACCATCACCGGCGATCCCGCCGACAATTCGATCATCATCCAGGACACCGGCGTCGGCACCTTCAACATCACCGGCACCAACAACACTGCCGTCACCTACAGCGGGACGACCTATCCTGCCGGCACCCCGGCCCCCATCGCGTCCGCCGACAAGGACGTTACCATCAACATGAGCCAGGGCGGCAACGACACGGTCGACGCGGCCAACTCGATCAAGCTCATCGACGCCTCGGGCAACCACTACAGCCTGACCTACAACTCCGTCGGCAGCGCCGGCAACAACAGCCTCTTCAAGAGCGTCGCGGCCAGCGGCATGGCGGCCATGCTCGATGCCCCCGTCGCGGTGCAGGAGAGCCAGGACCTGACGACCGACCAGGTGGCCACCGGCGGCACCTACACGATCACTGTCGGCGCACTGACAACGCCGCCCATCGCCGCCGCCGCCACCGCGACCACCATCGGAACCGCGCTGGATACGCTGCTGAGCGTTCCCCACGAGATTCAGGTTCTCGCGCTCAACCGCGGCTCCTCCGCCGGCACCTACACGATTGACGTAAATGGAACCCCTACCTCGTCACTGAACTACGACGACAACGTGGCGACCATTGCGGGCGCGATTGACACGGCGCTCGGTGGCGCCGGCGGCACCGTCGTCGTTGGCACGGTGGACGCCGGCGGACCGATAACCGTCACGCTCCCCATCTACGCCGGCACCATACCCCTGATGACGATCGACACCTCGAGCCTGACCGGCATCGGTGGAGCCGTCACCGGGACCTTCTCGTCCAAAGTCAAGGGCACCGGCGGCACCGTGGTCGGCGGCGACCTCGCTACCGACACCACCATCAACTTCACGTTCCCGTCCTACGTCGGCAACCTGCCCCTCATGACGATGGATATCTCCAGCCTGGCGGGCACTACATCCGCGGTCTTCGCTCCCAACACCGACGGCGCCGCTGTTGGTACTCCCGCGGCCGGGCAGGTTGTCATCAGCGACACCCCCGGCGTGGCTTCCAGGGGTTCGATCACATTGACCGCCCAGGCCGTGGCCGGCGATCGCGTGACCATCAATGACGGTGCCGGCAACGTCCGGACCTACACTGCGGTGGGGAGCGGGGCCGTAGCCGGCCAGTTCAACCTCGGCGGCGATATGTATGCCACGGCGACCAATCTCGCCAGCGCCATCAACAACGTCAATCCGGTGCTCGGCGTGACTGCGGTTGCCGCTCCCGTAGGCACCAAGGAACAGCAGACGTTGACTCCGACCGGCTCCACAACGGCCGGAAACTTCACCATCACCTACGGAACCAGCACCACGGGCAACATCGCCTGGAACGGCAACGCGGCCGCCGTCCAGACCGCCCTGCGGCTCCTGTCGGGCCTCAGTGCCGTGACCGTCACGGGTGGCCCCTTCAACACTGGCGGCGTGTTCACCGTCACCTTCCCGGTATCACTGGGCGATGTGGCGGCCCTGACGTTGACTACCACCGGCTTGACCGGCGGTACGCCTGTCAATGACGCCGAGGCCGTCAAGGGCGTGCTCCCCGGCACTCCCGAGATCCAGACCGTAACCCCGGGTGGCTTGGCCACCGCCGGCACCTATACCCTCTCCTTCGGCGGCAACACGACCACAGCTCTGGCTTTCGGCGCCAGCACGGCCACCGTGCAGACCGCGCTGCGCTTGCTCCCTGGCCTCTCCGGCATCGTTGTCGGCGGCGCCGCGCTCAGCGTGGGCGCGATGAACTTCACCTTCCCGGCTGCGATGGGCGATGTCAACATGATCGCCCTGGGCGCAACCAGTCTTACCCCGTCCCTCAATTACAACTGGGTCGAGACCACCCGCGGCATCGCTCCGGCAAGCTGCAAACTCACCAATGACGTCCTGGGCGCCGCGGGCAACCAGTCCATCACCGTCTCGACCTTCTCCAAGCCGCGCATCACCGCGGTCGGCATGACCGGCGGCGGCATCACCAACGTCGTCGACGGCAACACCGTGGTCCTCAACGACGGCGTCCATGCTCCCAAGACCTTCACCTTCGGCTACGATCCGACCGACGTGGCCATCGGCGCCACCGCGGCGGCCAGCGCCAACAACCTCATCGCCGCCATCAACGCCGTCGGCGGCAGTCTGCTCATCAATGCCAGTACGACGACCTTCGACGGCACCATCGATCTTCTTCAGGAAGCCGCCGGGCTTGCCGGCAACACCACCATCACCGTGACCGGCGCTCAACTCGCCAAGACCGATTTCCTCGGCGGCACCAATGGCACCAACATCCAGGACGGCGACACCATCCTGGTGGACGATGGCATGGACACGCCCGTCACCTTCACCGCCAGGTCCGCCAGCCCGGACGCAACCCTGCATGAATTCCTCATCGGCGGCTCCAGCGTCTCCTCGATGGCCAACTTCGTGGCCGCCGTCAACAGCACGCCCCTTCTCAACGTGACCGCCGTTGACAACTACGACGGAACCTGCACCATCACCAACAACGTGGCGGGCACCTTCGGCAACGGCAGCCCGGGTTTTGAGAAACTCCTGGCCACCAGTGCCACCGGCGGGGCTGCCTCCGTCGATATGGCCGGCGGCGCCGGCTATTCCATCGAATGCCTCAACGTGACCGCCACCATGGGCAGCGGCACCAACGCCATGGGCATCGGCGCCGGCGGCAGCGGCCAGTCCTACATCTACGGCAACGTCTCCTATACCGGCGGCGCCGGCGATGACTCCGTCGCCATGATGGGCGCCTTCGTCGGCGGCACGCTGACAGTGGCTCTCGGCGCCGCCGATACCACCACCGGCGACAGCTTCGTCATGGGCGACGACGGCACCGTTCCGTCCTTCGTTGCCGGCGATGCCAGCATCACCCAGACCACCGGCCTGTCCACCGTCACCCTGCAGAATAAGGCCACCCTCAACTCCTCTCTGGAGTTCGGCGGCAAACTCACCATTGATCCGGGCCCCTGCGCCAGCGGCACGCAGGTGACCACGCTCAACAACACCAAGGTTGACGGCCAGTTCATCTACGGCGCCGCCACCGACACCGATGCCGACACGCTCAACTTCACCGGCAGCGTCGATGTCGGCGACTTGTCCACCATCACCATGGGCGCTGGCGCCAACCAGTGGAACACCGTCGGGACTCAGGAAGTCCAGACGCTCACCCCGGATAGCGCCGCCACCGCCGGCACCTATACCTTCACCTATGCGGGCCAGACAACCGCCCCCATCTCCTACAACGCCACCCTCGCCCAGACCCAGGCCGCCCTGCGGCTCCTGCCGGGTTGCCAGGGTGTGGTCGTCACCGGCGAGAAACTCGTCGGCAGCGACGAAGTGCAGACGATCACCCCCAAGGCCCCGGCGACCGCCGGAACTTACACCCTGACCGTCGGCAGTGACACGACCGCCCCGATCGCCTGGAATGCCAACGCGGCCACTGTGCAGACGGAACTGCGAAGGTTCACGGCCTCCCAGAACATCGTGGTCGGCGGCGCCGCCCTCAGTGTGGGCGCCATGACCTTCACCTACCCGAACGAAGGCGACGTGGCCCCGATCAGCATCGCGGATGGACCGGTCACCGCGCTCACGCCGGCCGCTCCGGCCGGTTACACGGTGTCGACAACCACCCCGGGTGGAGCCGTCCAGCCCATGATCATCACCTTCCCCGCCGACGCTGGCCGAGCCGAGATGCTCGCTGTGACCCTCACCGGCCTGACCGGCACGACCCAGGGCGGCTCGACGCTCGTCGAAACCACCAAGGGCAGCAACTTCAACTTCGGTTCGATCACCGGCGGCGCCGTGACTTACGCCGGCTTGGCCGGAACCGATGCCGTGACCCTGGGCGGCAAGGTCAACTTCGGCGGCACGGCCACGATCGGCCTGGGCGATGGCAACAACACACTCACGGCCGGCAGCGTCACCGTTGACGGCGCGTTCTCCGCCACTGGCGGTATCGGCGCCGACACCATCTCCCTCGGCGCCACCGGCAGCTTCTTTGCCCGCGGCACCGTGTCCGTCAGTCCGGGCGCCGGCACCAACAGTCTGACCCTCGATAACGCCGACGTGAACGGGTTCACCTACACCGGTCTCGCCGGCGACGACAGCCTGACCGTCGGCACCACCAGCTTCGTCGATGCCAGCACCTTCACCGTCGCCGCGGGCGACGGCACCAACACCCTCACCATGCCCAACTCCGTCATTACCGGCGCGGTTTCTTACACGGGCGGCCTTGGCGCCGACACCGCTACCATCGGAGCCGGCAGCTTCGATTGCAAGAGCACCGTGACTCTGGCCATGGGTGCGGCCGGCGTGAGTGGCACGAACGTCAACGCTGCGACGCTCAATGGCCGCAGCAAGGGCGTGACCTACACCGGCGGTTCGGGCACCGACACCCTCAAGTTCGGCACCATTGTCGGGCGCGGCTACGTCATGGATGGCCCGCTCTCCTTCACCGGTGGCACGGACACCAATGAACTCGACTATGACGGCACGATCCGCGGCCTCACCTACACCGGCGGCACCGATGCCGACATCATCAAACTGGGTGCCGGCGTGGTCGGCAAGTTCGCTTCGACGGCTGCCGTGACCATCGCCGCCAGCGATGGCGCCAACACGACGACCATCAAGAACGCCACCATCCGCGGAGCCGACGGCAGCGGCAACGGCTTTACCTACACCGGCGGTGCCGGCGTGGACATCATCAACGTCGGCGCCGGCGGCGCGGTCGGCATGACCGTGGTCAAGGGCGTCAACATCAACACGGGCGCCGCAATCGACCAGGTGAACATCAACAACTCCGCCTTCTGCGCCACCAGCGGCGGCTTCGTCCTCAACACCGGCCTCGGCGACGATATCGTCAACTTCGACGCCAGCGGCACCGGCTCGATCTTCAACCGCGCGGTCAGCATCTGTGCCGGCGGGACGACCGGCGGCACGTCGCCGAACTTCACGACCGGCGGCGGCAACGACGTGTTCAACGACTCGGTCAACACCAAGTACCTCGGTCGGACGGTCGCCACCAAGGTCAGCTTCTACGGCTTCCGCACTCCTGGTGCCGGCAATATCAACAGCGGCGGCGCCGGCGCTGGCGCCATCAACGGCACCAAGCTCATCGCCCCGAGCTACACCTGATAAACGCCGGATCGCAAGGACACTTAACCAAAGCTGCCGCCCACCCGGGCGGCAGCTTCTTTTGTCTGCCGGTGCTCAGCCGATTCTGCCCCGCCGCCGGGATATCGCCAGGCGGTCTTCCTCCCGATTCTTCATTCTTCCGTGAACCGCATTTGGCCGGTTGCATCTGGTGGCACGGGCTTCCAGCCCGTGTTGTCGGTACTCCCCGTTCGTAGTCCCGCCTTCAGGCGGTCTTCCTCCTCGCGCCCTTCCGGGAAGCGTATCTGCCCGGTTGCATTTGGTGGCACGGGCTTCCAGCCCGTGTTGTCGGTACTCCCCCGTTCGGAGTACCGCCTTCAGGCGGTCTTCCTCCTCGCGCCCTTCCGGG
>JBIOJL010000124.1:0-14165 GCA_044450885.1 Tepidisphaerales bacterium | reverse complement strand
CGCCGCCCCCGTTGGGGGGTGTGGGTAACTTCCCGCCTCCTGGGGCGTGGGCGGCACTGCCTGCAATGAACCACGCCCGAAACTGAATACGTATCGTCGTCTTCCATCGAATCCAGAAGCCGAGCCGAATTGGGAGGGTGAAGTATTGGGATCAGCCATCTTCATCTCGAACCTCGCTGGCGGGGCCGCCGCGTTTCGCGGGCCTCGAGCTCAGCCAGGCTCCGCGCCGGCGGAGGCCGAAGAATTGCGTCGAACTCATCCAGCCGGCCCAGGGCATGGCACACGCGCAGGAACAGCTTAAGCGACGCCTCGCCCGTCTGCTCGAACCTGCGGAGCGAGGCCAGCGTCACGCCCGCCCGGCCGGCCAGTGTCGCCTGTTTCAACCCAAGGTCCAGGCGGACCTGTCGCACGCGATCCGCCACCGCCCGCTGCATCTCGGGCGGGGTGTGAAGCTGTAGCGGCTGGGTGGTTCTCATTGGATAACTATCGCTATTTTATCAATTAAACGCATTGGCTGCCAGTTAATACCAATATATTATCGCTTCCGGTGACAGGGCCATCGCATTGGGCCTGAATCCGCTGTTCGGAGTTCACGCTTTAGCGTGTCTTGGGCCAACAGACACGCTAAAGCGTGAACTCCGAGCGAATGCTCGGAGACCGTTAGGGCCAAATGCGATGGCCCTGCTTCCAGCGATGCTGTTCCAACGAGGTGATTCATGGCACACAAAATCAACCGTCGCAGATTCCTGGCCGCTTCGACCGCAGTCGCCGCCGTGACCATCGTTCCCCGGCATGTGCTGGGCGGGGCGGGCAACGTGCCGCCCAGCGAGAAGTTGACCATGGCCCTGATCGGCTGCGGCACGCAGGGGCTGACGGAACTGGTGCGGATGCTGCCGATTCCGGAGATCCAACTGGTCGCCGTCTGCGATCCCAACAAGGACAGCGAGGATTATGTGGAGTGGGGCAAGGGGAGCGTGCGGCGGACGATCGCCGCGGGTCTCGGTAAACCGCAGTGGCGGGAGAACACCAAGGGCGCGCCGGGCGGGCGCGATGTGGGCAAGGAGATCATCGAACTAAACTACGGCGACAAAGCGCCGGCGGGCACGTTCAAAGGCTGCGCTTCGTATACGGACTTCCGCGAACTGCTGGAGAAGGCCAACGGCATCGACGCGGTCAAGGTGATGACGCCGGACCATCTGCACGCGACCGTGGCCATCGCGGCCATGAAGAAGGGCAAGCACGTGCTGATGCACAAGCCGCTGGCCAACCGGGTGCAGGAGGCGAGGCTGGTCATCGAGACGGCGCGCAAGACAAAGGTCGCCACGCATTTCATTCCGGCCGATTCCGGGGCACAGGTTGCCGTGGCCGCCAAGTGGATCCGCGATGGCGCCATCGGGACGCTGCGCGAGGTACACAACTGGTCCAACCGGCCGGTCTGGCCGCAGTATGCGACCGTGCCCACCGACACGCCGCCGGTGCCGAACGGGTTTGACTGGGATTTGTGGCTGGGTCCATCGCTGGATCGGCCGTATCACCCGCACTACACGCACGCGGTGTTTCGCGGCTGGTACGAGTTTGGCGGCGGGCCGGTGGCGGACATGGGGCATTACAGCCTGTGGCGCGTCTTCGCGGAGTTGGGGCTGGATGCGCCCGTCTCGGTGGAGTCGACGCCGAGCCACGTTTGCACGATCGCGGATCACGTGAGCACGAAGATCAGGAACGACTATTCCTTCCCGGTGGCCTGCACGATTCGTTGCAAATTCGCGGGCAAGGGCAGCCGCCCGGCCGTCGATCTGTTCTGGTACGACGGCGGGATGAAGCCGGCCACGCCGGACGAGGTGGAGGAGGACCACGGGGAGCTGGCGGCCGAGGGGATGATGTTCGTGGGCGAGCGGGGGAAGATCCTGGCCGGTTTTCTGTGCGACAGTCCGCGGCTGATCCCTGAACGGAAGAACCGCGAGTTCCAGGCGGCGCAAGCGGCTGCGGCCCCCGCGCAGGACCGGGCCGGCGTTCCGGCGTGGGTCCGGGCGTTCAAGGGCGGCCAGCCGACCAGTGGCAATTTCCTGCTAGCCGGGCCGATCTCCGAGGCGTTCAACCTGGGCGCGGTGTCGCTGCGGCTGGGCGGGCGGAAACTGCTGTGGGATGCGGCGGGCATGAAGGTGACCAATCTGCCGGCGGCAAACGGGTATCTGGGGCGGGAGTATCGCAAGGGCTGGGAGTTGACGGCGTAGGGTCCGCACCGCGGACCATTTGACTGGCGAACCGTCATCCCCGCCTCGCGCGGAAACGGTCCGCAGTGCGGACCCTACGGGCGAATCGCGCCGGCTATGTTCGCGTCCCGTTTTTAATTGGCCGTCCCCTTTTTTATTTGGCGCGTCCCCTTTTTAATTGGCTTTTAATTGGCCGCAGAAACGGTCCGCAGTGCGGACCCTACGGGCTGTCGCCCCTGACGGGGCTGGTCGTTCCGTTCCCTCACGCCGGCCCTCTCCCGGCGGGAGAGGGACTGACGGGCTTGTGGACCACCAGCGGCGGGACGTTCTTGTCCACCGTCACCTTGTCGAAGGCCTGGACCTCGGAGAGCAACATGCCCCAGCCTTTGCGGCAGGTGCAACTCACGCGGAGGTAGCGGGTGGCGAGGGGCTTGTCGAAGATGATGCGGTACGCGTAGGCGAGCCGGCCGCCGGCGGGGAGATTCTTGAACAGGGCGGATTCGTCCAGTTCCCACGGGACATAGTCGGCCGGCGGGGTGAAGACCTGGTTGAACGTGGTCGAGCCGGCGGGGGAGAACACCCTGCCATCCTCGGATGTCTCCACGTTGATGGCATCGGGGAAGGACAGATGGAAGTCGTCGGCCTGGCCGGCGTGGACGCGGACGGCGGAGACGATCTGCGATTGGCCGAGATCGAGGGTGACCACCGGCGAGACATCTTTTGCGAACATGACGTACGTTGGCATCCACTTGACCGAGACGTAGGTGTCAGGCGGGGCGATGATGCCATCCGTCAGGTCGCCGCCGGCGTCGGGGTTGCGCGGGTCCTGGGTGCCCTCAAGGGTGTAATGCTTGCCGAGGGCAACGTTTGTGCCCCAGCGATAGCGCTCCCACGCGGGCTTGGCGCGGGGGCCGACGTCCTGGCCATCCGCATAGCCGTACTTCACGCTCTCGCCGTCCGGGCCCTGGCCCTTGAGATTCATGCGGACCCACTTCATGGTCGGATCGCGGAAGCCGGCGACGTTGATCGTGTATTCCTGCTCGGGCGCGGTGATGAGCTGCACATGCTGCCGCTCGAGGTCGCCCGCGTCGCGGTGCTCGACCCAGCAATACGCCACCTCAATCGGCGTGAAACCCGTGGTCCGCGACTGGTGATGGACCGCGATCATCGCCGTCTGGATGCCGGGTCCGGAATAGCTCCTGGGATACAGTTCCGTCTGGAACTCGTAGCGGAGATAAGCGGTGCGGGCTCCGGCCGGGACCGTGTTGACGGCCGCGTTCACCATGAGATCGAACGGCGACGAGCCATCCGTCTTCTGGAAATCGCGGGTGTAGGTCTGGTCGTCCCAGGAGTGGAGGAGCGTGACGCGATCCCGGGCCGTCTTGACGCAGACGGTGCCGCCGTAGACCAGGTCGGTGATCGGCGTGGGCGTTTCGATCTTCCAGGTGGCCGAGCACGGCGTCCCCTTTTCGGCCGGGCGGAGCGTGGGCTTGTAGTAGCCCGTTTCCCGCTCGACGTCGATGCCTTTCTCGGCATATACGGTTTTCTTGTGGTTTCCGGCGACAATGGAAGGTTGAAACTGGATCGTCTCCGCCTGTTGGCCCAGGCGCACTTGGACGCGATTGGCGCCGCGGGTCAGTCGAGGGAGCGCGGGCCGGTTGATCTGCGTGATCGTCTCGATGCCCATCAATGCGAGCAGCGATTTCGGGCCGGCCAGTTCGACCTTGACGAGATACTCGGTGACGCCGGCGACTTTTTCCAGGCACTCCGCTTCACCAGCGAGCGCGTCGATCTTCGTCCAGGTAATGCCCGCATCGCGCGAAATGGAAACCGCGGCACCGGTTGCCACGCAGGAAAGCTTGGCCGAGGTGACCACGTTGGCGGCGGAGACTTTGAAGACGACCTGGCCGGGGCCTTTCACGCCGTCTTTGGTCCAAGTGACGCCGGAGTCGGAATAGACGAGGTCGCGCGTGGCCGGGTTGAGCAGATTGGGGTTGTAGCGCCAGACGCCGTTGGCGCGGATGACTTTGTTGGTGTCGACATCCTGATTGCCGCGCACCGGCCGGAACGTGCCCGGGCCGCCGCCTTCGAGCGGCTGGAAATACCGCGTGTAGTGCTCCCCCGGCCGGAGATTCAGCACGTAACGAGTTCCCCACTGGGCATAGAGGTTGCCGTCGGTGATGTCGTTGGGCGGCTTGAACGAATCGTAGCCGTTGGCCAGCGTTCGTTTGTATTCGACGGGCCGATCGGAGGCGCTGCGCCAGCCGCGGTGGTCGTTGATGTCGTGGACCGGGTTGGTGGCGCATTCGGGGGCGAAGTTTTCCAGGTAGAATCGCGGATTCTTCTCGATCTCGCGCACCGAGGCGACCTCGCCCCTGTCGTTGAAGCAGTAGAAGCTCATGGAGGCGTCGAACATGTGCCAGGTCTTGCCGTCGTCCCAGGAGCATTCGCACACGGTGTGGTCGCGGAGTTGCACGTAGTGGGCCTTCCAGCCCATCTTCAGCCAGAGAGCGTTGTTGACCCCCGAAACGATGCCGCAATTGCAGTAGCCGTAGCTGTTGAACATGCGGATGGGGTCGAGAATCTCGTGGCCATCCTCCGATGGGTTTGTCGTCTGTTTGCGAAGGCGCTGCGACCAGCGCCAGATGGCGATGGCCTGTTCCTGCGGGGTGGCGTACTGCGACGTGATCGAGCGAAGGTAGCTGTCGATGTCGGTGAGATCGGGCGAGGAGTCGGTGACGAGGGTGACGTTGTAGACGGCGCCCGGCGCGGCCGGGGCGGCGACCGCGGCGAGGGTCAGCACGAGGATGGCCAGGAGATGAGGTTTCATGGTCGATAGTCCGTAGTCGGTGGTCAGTAGTCAGTAGCCAGTGATCAGTGATCGGTAATCGGTAATCAGTAGTCAGTGGCCGCGGCAGCGTTGCGTTGCAGGGTTGCTCTGCGTTGCCATATTTTGCCCATCGCGGTGGAAGTAGGATTGCTGTTGGTACGAGTTTTGGGTTGTCGACAGCACAACGACCCGCGCAAACGGGCGTAGTGTCTGTCGTTGGCAGTCATGCGGAAACAACTCCCCTGAATGCCCTCACCCCGGCCCTCTCCCGATGGGAGAGGGAGACGAAGAAAACGCGGAGTTGTATCCGCATGGATGCTTCGGCTTGTTCCGTGCGACAGCCCAAAGGAGACATCTCGATGAACGGACCCACGAACTTCAGCAGACGCCGCTTGATGAAGGCCGCGGTCGCGGCGGCCGCGTTTCCGTACATCGTCCCAGGGTCGGCGCTCGGGGCCGACGGGCAGGTCCCGCCCAGCCAGCGCGTCGCCATGGGGTTCATCGGCATCGGCGGTCAGGGCGGCGGGCACCTCTTCGGTGGGGCCTGGACTTACATCCCCGGCGGATATCTGGCGCGAGAGGAAGTGCAGATCGTGGGGACCTGCGACATCCGGCGCGATGTGCGCGAGAACGCCATGAAGCGCGTCAACGAGCATTACTCGAAGAAGTCCAACGCGGGCACCTACAAGTCCTGCCAGGCGTACACCGATTTCCGCGAACTGATCGCCCGCGATGATGTGGATGCGGTGCTGATCGGCACGCCGATTCACTGGCATTCGCTGATGACGGTGATGGCCGCCAAGGCCGGCAAGGATGTGTATTGCGAGAAGC
This sequence comes from Tepidisphaerales bacterium, assembly GCA_044450885.1. Taxonomy (GTDB): domain Bacteria; phylum Planctomycetota; class Phycisphaerae; order Tepidisphaerales; family Tepidisphaeraceae; genus JANYKD01. The sequence continues at coordinate 8,294 of JBIOJL010000124.1, read as the reverse complement.
CGACGTCGATGACGGTGGCCGAGGCGCAGGCGGCGCGCGACGCGGTCAGGCGCTATGGGCGGGTGTTTCAGGCCGGCACTCAGCAGCGGTCCGAGTATGGCGGCAAGTTCCGCATGGCCTGCGAACTGATTCGCAGCGGGCGGATCGGGCAGCTCAAGACGGTCTATTCGCATATCGAGGGCGGCGGTCCGGTGTGGCGGCGCTGGTTCGGCGGCGAGAAGCCGGTGCCCGCAGGGTTTGACTGGGATCTGTTCCTCGGGCCGGCGCCGTGGTCGCCGTTCCAGGGAGTGGCCCATGCCCATCTGTTCGGCACCGACCCGGTCAACTGGGGCCAGCACCACTGGGACATCGTGCAGTGGGGCATCGGCGCTGACGACACCGGGCCGGTCGAAGTCAGCCGCGAGAAGGTGAAGTACGCCAACGGCGTCGAGGTGATCTGCGGACCGTATCCCGACCGGACGATCGGCCTGGGCGCGGGCGTGAACTTCCCGGGCGAAGGCGGCTGCGTCTTCGTCGGCACCGAGGGCAAGATCGCGGTCGACCGGCAGGTGCTGCTGACCAACCCGGTGGACATCCTGCGCAAGCCGCTCAAGCCGGATGACGTACACCTGGACGCACCGGGCGGCAGCCACTCGGGCAATTTCCTGCACTGCGTCCGCACCCGCGGGCGCACCATCTGCAACATCGACAGCAGCTATCGCGCGGCGATTCTCATGCTGCTGCCGGACATCGCCCGCCGGCTGGGGCGGACCCTGAAATGGGACCCGCAAAAAGAGCAGTTTGTCGGCGATGCGGAGGCCAACCGGCTGCTGTCGTTGCCGTACCGGGCGCCGTGGAAACTGGGTTGAGCGTGCGCCGCGCTCGGGAGGGCCGCAGTCCTCTGCGGCCGCCTGTAGCCGCGATCGTTGATCGCGGCCGCGGTCGGATGGACCCGATACGGAGAGAGTCACATGATTGTGGGACTTCACATGAACAAGCGGATGAATCCTGGTCTGATCGTGGCCGTCCTGGTGTGCGGCCTGCTGGTGTGTACAAGCGTGTGGGCGGCGGCCGCGAACGACGAGGCGGGGATGATGCAGCTCCTGCAGTCGCCGCAGACGCCACCGGCACAGAAGGATGAGATCTGCCAGCAACTGCGGATGACGGGATCGGCCAAGTGCGTGCCGGCGGTGGCGCCGCTGTTGGCGGATGAAAGCCTGTCGCAGTCGGCGCGGCTGGTGCTGGAGGCGATGGCTGGACCCGAGGCGGGCCAGGCGCTGCGCGAGGCGCTGGCGAAGACCAGCGGGCAGACCAAGGCCGGGATCGTCGATTCGCTGGGGGCGCGGCGCGAGCGGGAGTCGCTGGCGGTGATGGTCCCGTTGCTGAACGATGCGGATGCAATGGTGGCATCGGCCGCGGCGCTGGCGCTGGGAAGGATCGGCGGTGCGCAGGCGGTGGAGGCGCTGCACGGCGCCCGGATCGGCGCCACGCCGGCGCTGCAGACAACGATTGTCGACGCACTGCTTTTGTGCGCCGACGGGCTGCTGGCCGGCGGCGACAGCCGGGGCGCGGCGGGAATCTACAAGGAGATGTTCGACGCCGCCAGGCTGGCGCATCAGCGGGCGGCCGCGTTTCGCGGGATGGTTCTGGCGGGCGGCGATGAAGCCGCCGGAGTGGTCGTCAAAGGGCTCGAGCCCGCTGATCCGGCGGTGCTGAAGGTGGCCGTGCAACTGGTGCGTGAACTCAAGGGTGAGGCGGCCACGGCGGCCTTCGCGGCGGCGCTCGGCAAGGCGCCGCCGCAGGTGCAGGTGTCGATGCTCGAATCGCTGTTGCAACGAGGAGACAAAGCGGCCGCGTCGGCGGTGGTCTCCCTCGTCAAGGCCGAGTCGCCGGAGGTTCGTCTCGCGGCGCTGACAGCCATGAGGACCCTGGGCGATGCGTCACATGCGCTCTTCCTTGCCGAAGTAGCGGCCCGAGGAACTCCGGCCGACCAGGAAGCGGCGCGGCAGTCGCTGGCACTGCTCCGCGATTCCAAGGTGTGCGACACGCTGCTGGCGGGATTGGCGAAGGCGAATCCCGCAGTGCAGGGTGAGATCGTGCGCGCCCTGGGCCAGCGGCAGGAGAGCAGCGCGGTGCCCTCACTGCTGAAAATGGCCACGGGTCCCGACCAAGGCATCCGGCTGCTGGCGCTGCGGTCGTTGTCGATGCTGGCGACGGCGGAACATCACAAGGCGCTTGCACAACTGTTGGTTGCGGCCGGAAACGACGAGGAGCGTGACGCCGCGGAGCGTGCGCTGGCGGCCGCGTGCCTGCGCGGCGACAAGCCGGCGGCGTCGGCGCCGGGACTGATTGAGAGCATGAAGGCCGTGCCGGCGGGTGCCCAGAGCGCGGTCACCCGCGCGGCGTTGCTGCGGGTGATCGGCCGGCTCGGCGGCGCGGAGTCGCTGGCCGCGTTGCGGGCCGGTTTGCAGGATACGGATGCGACGATTCAGGATGCGGCCCTGAGGACGATGGCGGAATATGCGGGCATGGAAGCGGCCGATGATCTGCTCAAACTGGGCGGCGACCCGAAGCGCCCCGTTGCGCAGCACGTGCAGGGGCTGCGCGGATACTGGCGGCTGGTGGGGCTGGCCGGGCAGAGCCCGGCGGCGGAGCGATTGCGGATGTGCGAGTCCGGTCTGGCCGCCTCGGAGCGTGCGGAAGAAAAGCGGCTTGGCCTGGCGGAACTGGCCAAGGTTGCCGATCCGGCGGCGCTGAAGTTGGCGCGGTCGATGTGTGAGGTTGAGGCGATCCGCGCTGAAGCCGACACGGCCTGCGTGCGTATTGCGACGGCGCTTCTGGCCCGGAATCCCGAGGAGGCGCGCGCGGAACTGCGCCGGGTGGCGGGCAGCAGCAAGAGCGAGGCCCTCCAGGCCGAAGCCCGCAAGGCGCTGGAAGGCGCGGATCAGTTTGCGGGATACATCACGGTCTGGTCCGTGGCCGGGCCCTATCGGCAGGCGGGCAAGCAATTCAATGAGCTTTTCGATATCGCATTCCCGCCCGAGAAGGCCGATGCGAAAGTGCAGTGGAAGCGGCTGGCTCCCCCGGCCGATCCATCCCTCTTCTGGCAGGCCGATCTGCTGCCGGTGGCCGACGGCGATCAGTGTGTGGTCTACGTCAAGAGCCGGGTCTTCTGTCCCAAGGTACAGAAGGCGCGGCTGGACATCGGCAGCGACGACGGGGTGAAGATCTGGGTCAACGGCGCCCTGGTGCATTCCCACAACATCGCCCGCCCGATCAAGGCCGGCGAAGATTCAGCGGAAGCGGCGCTCAAGGAAGGCTGGAACGATTTCCTGGTGAAGGTCACCCAGAACAACCTGGGCTTCGCCGTATGCATCCGCATCCGCAACAGCGACGGCGCGCCGATAAGCGGATTGCGGTTTGAGTGAATCAGAAGCCGCGCAGCGTGCCGGAGGGGTGGGGCATGCGCAGCATGATGTAGCCGATGTTCCAGAGGAAGCGCAGGAACGCGCGGGCGGAATCGGCGGGGACACCGGCCGACTCGATGCACTGGCGGACGTTGCGGCGCGAGTCGACCTGCGCCAGCAGGCGCGACTGGCCGGCGTCGAGAGGGACCGGCGGGAACGGCGGGCGGGCGATGGCCGTGGGCAGACGCGTGGCGGGGTCGGCCTGGACCTGGGTGATGCGCGGGATGGGCGTGTACTCGAGGAACGCATCCGTGTCCACGCGGTGTTGCCACAACGCGGGGTCGCGGTCTTTGCGGCAGACATGGAAGAAATGCCCGGCGATGCGGCCGAAGAGCAGCTCGACGGCCTCCCACTGTCTTGCTTCCGGCAGGGCGCCGATGCGGGACTTGAGCGGCTCGGCATGGGCAGCCATGGCGTCGAGGGAGTAGAGCGCATTCTCGTCCCAGCCGGCGAAGGCGAGGCCCGCCCGTTCGACGAGGTCGAGCACCTCGGGCACGGTGTACGGCCGGTCGCGGCCGGAGAGGAACGTGTCGACGAAGGCCGCATCGGCGGGGAGATCGGCGGCGCTGGCGAGGTAGGTCTTCAGCGGGTGCAACGGGCCGATGAGGTGGACGGCCTGTTTGACCACCTGCACGTCCTGCGGTTCGTGGCCGAGCCCCAGCAGGCGGAACAGTTCCTGGAACATGTACACGCCGAGCCGGCCGTACTTGCCGTAGAGCATGCAGGAGATGACGCCGTCGGGCTTGAGGGTCCGGCCGAGCGAAGCCATGCCCGCAACCGGATCGGGCAGGTGGTGGAGCACGCCGTGGACGGCGACGAGATCGAAGGACGCACCGAGCGTGTGGGCCTGCTCGACCGGCAGTTTCATGAGGGTGAGGTTGTGGAAATTGTGGCGGTCCTTGAGGCGTCGGGCGCAGGCGAGGCTGGGTTCGGAAATGTCGATCCCGACGACGTGGGCCCTGGGGTAGCAGTGCGCAAAGCAGGGCCCGGCCGTGGTGCCGCAGCCGGCGACGAGGATGTCGATGTCCTCGTGGAGGCCGGTGGCCGGCCAGAAATTCCAGGGAGCACGGCGGACATCGAGGAAGTGATTCTGAGGTGCGTTGAAGTCGATCTGCGAGAGATCGTCAACGGGAGGCGGATAGACCCACCGTTCGAACTGGCGCTTGATCGGGTCGGTCTCCATGTGGAACCACCTGGAGCGACCAGCTTTCCGGGAGGACCGCACTCCGTGCGGCCGCGGTCGTGCAGAAGCACGACCCTCCCGAACCAGTGGTTACGCCCGGTTACTTCACGGACTTTGCCTTGACCTTGACGAAGCCGAAGTTCCGTTTCTGGACCATCTGGCCGGCCTTCACGGTAAGCGTGAAGGCACCGCCGGCCGGGGTGGTCCTCTGCCACCCGGCGATCGGCACCACGCGGAAGGTGTAGGTTCCCGGGAGCAGGTTGTTGAAGGCGAAACGGCCCTGGGAGTCGGTGATGACGGATGGTTCGTTGGCGTCGAAGACGCCGTTGCCGTTGGTGTCGATGTAGACGCGGAAGCCGCGGATGCCGGCTTCGTTCAGGTCCCAGTAACCGTTGCGGTTGGCATCGGAGAAGACGCCGCCGGAGACCGAAATGCGCTGGGTGAGGCCAATGTCCTGGAGGAAACTCTGGCCGGAACCGACGGCCGGGAGCGGCTGGCTCAGATCGGTGGTGAGGCGGTAGCCCGCAGGCGACACGACGCCGATGTGCTGGCCTTGGACGGTGGCGACGTTGGAGAAAGTGTAGCGTCCGGTGGAGTTGGTGAAGGCGACGGGTTCACCGGGATCGCGGACTCCGTTGCCGTTGGTGTCGAGGAAGACGGTCACGCCGGACAGGGGCTTTTCGGAGGCGTTGCGCACGCCGTCGGCGTTGGTGTCGTTGAAGACCACGCCGGTGATGGTGTTGTTGCGGAGCATGGGGAAGCTCAGGCCGTAGATCGGCGCATTGAGCGTGCGGGTGATGACGGTCGAGGAGAGGCCGGCAGTGCCGAAGTGGTAGCCCGACGGGGCGACCGCGCGGACCGACCAGGTGCCCGGCGGGACATTGGGCAGGGAGAACATGCCGGCGGAGTCGGTGGTGGCGATGATGTCGCCGGCGTCGGGGACATTGTTGTTGTTGATGTCGACGTAGACGGTGACGCCGGAGACGCCGGGATCATTGAGGGCGCGAAGGCCGTCGGCGTTGCGGTCCTCGAAGACGCTGCCGATGACCGGGGCCTGGCCCTGGGCCCCGAAGAGGGCGGGCAGCGTGGTGGTGCCGTTCTGGTTGCTGGTCAGGATGAAACCGGCGGGCGGAATGGCGCGGATGACGGTGTTGGCCTGCTGGACCGGGGTGAGCGTGAAAGTTCCGTCGCTGGAGGAGACGGTGCTGGCTTCGCCCGGGTCGAGAATGCCGTTGTTGTTGGTGTCGGCGTAGATGACAGCGCCGGCCAGTCCGACCTCGCCCGCATCCTGAACGCCGTTGCCGTTGCTGTCGGCGAAGACCGTGCCGGTGACGACGTAGTAGTCGGCCAGGCCGAAGTTCGTGGTGGTGGTGGCGTTGACGGCGAAGACGCTGGCATCGGACCTGCCGTTGGCGGGGGCCGAGTAGAAGAGCGCATCGGGCTTGACGATGGCGACGTGGTAGATGCCGGCGGCGAGGCCGGCGAACTGGTAGTAGCCGTCGGCGTCGGTGGTGGTGACGGGTTCGCCCGCGTCGAGGGCTCCGTTGTTGTTGGTGTCGAGGAACACCTGCACGCCGGCGATGCCGGTTTCGCCGCCGGTCTGGATGCCGTCGCGGTTGGCATCATCAAAGACCGTTCCGGCGATCTGCGGGAAGGCAAGGACGTTGACGTCGAGGCTCTGAATGTCGGACGTCGCGTTCAGGTTGTCGGTGGCCGATGCCTGGATGGTGTACGTGCCCGCCGTCGCGTAGGTGTGGACGGCGGCGGAGGGGTTGCCGGGGATGACGTCGACCAGGCCATCGCCCCAGTCGATGTGCCAGTAGGCGATGGAACCGGCCGGGTAGTTGACCGCGCTGAGGTTGATGGTGGTGGGGACGGTCCGGATCGCGCGCGGGCCGGCGAGGGAGATCGAGGCGACCGGCGCGACGTTGGTGACCGCGATGAAGATTTCCGAGATGGCGCTGGTCTTGCCGGAAGAATCGACGATGCGGGCGGCGACATCGTGAATGTCGGGCGCGAACCAGTGTCCGGGGAGGATCGTGGGGTTGGGGCCGGTGGCGTCGGGCACGAAGGTGATGCCGTCGTAGGCGTAGTCCCACTGGTAGCCGGTGATGGTGTTGTTGCCGAAGACGCGGGTGGTGTAGGTAAAGGTGACGGTCTGGTCTTCGGCGACGGTCGTGGGGCCGGTGAGATTGATGATCGGCGCGTTGTTGAATTCGCCGACGAAACGGGCCAGCGCGATGCGGGCGGTGGGGCCGCCGGGGTTGGCGGCATCGGCGATGGCGCCGACGGCGAACAGGGCGCCGCTGTCGGCGAAGACCACGCGGTCGACGCGCGCCGTCTGGCCGGCCGGCGGGTTGACGAGCACCGTGGTGGGGATGTTGGCATCCACGAGGCCGTCGGCCGTGAAGCCGGCGATGCGGAACCAGTCGCCCGTGCCGACGACGATCGAGTTGTCGCTGGCGAGGGCCAGAGCGGAGATGCCCGCGGTGGACAGACCGGCCGGCAGGGTGACGATGCCGTTGTTGCCGAAGACGCCGAACAGTGTGTCCTGGGTTCCGTCGTTCAGGTAGCGAAGGAGATATCCGCCGACGGGCGTGGGCGCCGGAGTGGGGTCGGCCGACTGATTGGCGGCGACGACGAACCGGCCGGTGGAGTCGATCTCGAACCCGACCGGGACGAGGTTGTGGATGGTGTCGGTCGGGCCTGCGACGAAGCCGTTGCCGCCGCCAAAGGTGCCGTCAACGATTCCGTCGGCGGAAAATCGCGAGAGGATGAAGTTGACGAGTTGGCCGCCACTGCCGTCGGCGAAGGCGCCGGAGCTGAGCACGGCGATCTGTCCGTCGCTCTGGAGGCGCATGGTGGTGACGATGTTCTGGACGTAGTTGGCCGGGAGGAAGAGGGCGGTGCCGTTGGTGCCGAAAGCGAGGTCGGGCGTGCCGTCGGGGTTGAACCGGGCGAGGGCGTCGCTGGAGGCGGCGTCGCCCTGGGCGAACTCCATGCCGCCGACGAGGACCTTGCCGTCGGGTTGCACGAGCACGCTCGAGGGGACCGAGGTGACGGTGTTCTGGGCCTGGGCCGCCAGGAGCGTGAAGTCGAAGATGATGATGCCGCGGTTGCCCCAGGTGGAGTCGGGCTGGCCGTTGGGCATGAGGCGCATGATCTGCGCGTCGGTGCTGGGGTCGTTGCGGAGCGTCAGCAGAAGCTTGCCGTCGCTCTGGACGGCCAGCGCGCTGATGAAGCCGACCGTGCCGGCCGGAAGCGTGAAGACGCCGCCGACGCCGAAGCTGTTGTCGGGTTGCCCCGCGGGCGTCAGTTTGGTTACCTCGTTGTCCATGCCGACGAAGACGGAGTCGCCGAGGGTGGTGGTGACGACGGCCCCGCGGTCGACAAGATTGTCGGGCAGCACCAGCGTGCCCGCGCTGCCGTACGACGGCAGGAGCTGGCCTGAGGAGAGGAGTTGGCGATCTTCCAGTCTTTCGACCAGCGATCGGACGGCGGCGCAGATCGGCCGAGTATGGACAGCGCGGCGGACCATAGGTGTAACCTCCCGATGTTGTGCAGCTTTCATCACGCGAGCCCGCATCATACCGACTGGCCGTCCGGGGGCAACGGGCGGAAGTTCTGCTGTTTGGAGTCCCGGGGTATGACCGATGGGGTTTGAT
>JBIOJL010000123.1:0-14169 GCA_044450885.1 Tepidisphaerales bacterium | reverse complement strand
TCGGCGTACTTGCGGAGGATGGCGATGCCCGTCGGCCGGCGCTCGTCCGGCACGGTGCTCGTCAGCAGCCCGGCCGGCTTGTTGACCACGATCACATCATCATCTTCGTGAACCAGCACTAGGGGATGCATCCCCGCCGTCGCCCGCGACCCGCGGTCGCTGACGCTGATCTCGTCGGACTCGGCAATTTCCTGCTTGAGCTTCGTGGCCGCCACCCCGTTAACCAGCACCCGGCCGGCCTCGACCATGCGCTTGAGATTCTGCCGTTTGGCGACGGGGAACTTCTTCACGAGCCATTCGAGGAGCAGGGGCATGCGGCTCAGGCTACCGGATTGCGGAAGATTTGGGTAGGGTTCAGGATCCATTCTTCGCCCTACGGTGCAGGACATTTTCGACGGGTGCATTTCTTGGCCCTGAAGGGGCCAGATAATCTAGCCCAGGGTTGGGCGAAGCCCTACCCTGGGTGAGAATGCGTGAATGACCACCCGCCCTGAAAAGGGCGGAGGAATCGTTCCTCCACCCTCCACCCTTTCAGGGTGGAAGGCATATTTGCGGCTTCTGACCCAGGGTAGGGCTTCGCCCAACCCTGGGCTTTGTTCTTTGGACCCCGTTGGGGTCTGTGCTGCCCGGTCGAAAGTGTCATGCGCCCCTCGCCCTACCGGTGCCACGCCGGCGCAACGGAACTGCTCGCCTCTTCAAACGTCGCCTTGCGCCGGAAGTCGGCCGGCGTGTAGGCGGGAACGGCCGGGTCCGGGTTCTGCCACTGCGGATGCTGGCGCCCGAAATAGCTGCCGTAGAACTGATAGTTCGTATCCACCCAGCGACTGACCCGCATCAACTCCATCTTCGATAGCATCTTCGCATGGTCTTCCTTGGCGTTCTTGGGATGCGCGGGGTCGGCCAGGATCGCAATCAACACGCTCTTGGAACATCCCAGGCTCCGCGGCGGAAGGTACGCGCCGTTGTAGTTGCCCCGGTCGCCCTCCTGAAAAGACGTGAACTCGGGAATGATCGGCCCGGCCAACTGCTTCCTGGCAAGCTCCTCATAGGACGTGTTGTAGTAGAGGGTCACGTCGCCGGTCAGCCGCAACCCGCCGGCCGGCTCCTTGGCGCCGTGACAGGAGACACATTTGCCATTCCAGAGCGGCTGGATATCGGCCGGGTAGTGGATGACCTGGCCCGCCCGGCCATCCCCGCCGTTCTCCACCAGATCGCACGGCTGCGGCTGGGGCACGCTCGGCGCCCGGGTTAGCGCCAGCGGCAACCCGGGGCGGTCGGCCGCGGAGACGCTGTGGTTGGCCTGCCCGTGGCAACCGGTACACGAGCGCGTCTCGCCGGGGGCATAATTCACGTACGTCCTCTCCCGCTGGACCTCGCGGAAGTTCTCATCCAACGCCTGCAGGAAAATGCTGCGACTGGCCGGCACCACGAACTGCGCCGATCCATCTTTCTCCACCGGCACCACGCCCCACTGCACCCGCGGCCAGAGCGCTGCCTTCCAACTGGAACTGCTCAGCGATGGCTCCCACCGCCGCCCGGTCGACCAGTAACGCGGCACCGCCTCATTGATCCGGATCCACTTGATGGTTCCCGGCGCGATGCTCTCCATGCCCTGGTAGATGTTCGATACCGTGCAGACGGCCTCGTTGGTCGCGGCATATTTTTCGTCACGAGGTAGCTTGACTACCGGTGGGACAGGTTTGGCAACCAGCGGCGTCGCGTGCCAGCAGGAAAGCTTGTCGTCTGCATGTACCAGCCGGCGGCCGCCTTCGGTGTCGATCAGATACAGCGCATAGGCGTTGGCGACGTTCTTGAAATGGTCCGCTGGATTGACTTTGTAGGAGACCAGGAATTGATGATCGTTGACCGGGTAGGGATGCGTGAAGAGGTGCCCGTGGCGGCCTTCCGGGTCCTGCACATACTTGCCATCCGTGGTGCGGAAGCGCCAGCCCGGTTCCGTCCGGCGCTGGACGAACACCTCCGGAGTGATGTTGACCACCGACTGGCGGTCATCGCCCGGAATGAAACCCGGCTCGTCCGGGTCCGGACCGGGTACGCGCGAGCCCTTGCCGGTGTCAATCAACAGAATCGCCCCGAGACACCCGCCCTGCGGATAGTGGCACGTCCCCACGGTCACAAAGCGGGTCGTGCTGCCGGGCATCGGCTGCGGGTACATGTAGACGGGCGTCGCATCATCGGCCAGGCCATAGAGTTCCTGCGGCCGGCTCCCGTCCGCGTTCATCGACCAGATTGTCTTGGCGACACGGGCCCCCTTGTCGATGTATTCCCAGCGGTGATAGGCCACCCGGCCATCATCCAGCACCACCGGGCAGAACTCGCTGACCGGGCTGCGCGTCAACTGCTGAACGTTCTTTCCATCCGCATCCATGCGATGCAGGTTCGGCGCCACCAGCGCCCCCGACCCGCCACAGAGAATCGTGTGCTCGCAGCGCGTGGAGGAGAAGATGATCCCGCTATCGGGCAGATAGTTGGGGTGGATGTCGTCCGTGTGCCACCCCCGGCGCCAGCGGGCCGCCTTCTCCGCCTCATTCGGCGGCGGGAAGGAAACTTGGCGCAACCCCGTGCCGTCCGTGTGTACTTCCCAGATCCGGAAACCAGCCCCGGGATCCTGCCGGAAATCGAAGAGAACCTTTCGCGCGTCGAACGACACGCTGATCTTCCCGATGAACCCCTTGCCTCCCGGCAGATCGGCGGCCCTGGCGACCGCCCGCTCCGTGCGCGTGCGGACGTTGTAGATATAGATGCCGTTGTCAGGCAGGAACCGGTCGGCGCTGGTCCCGTTGTCGATGTCGGTGTAGTAATGATCCGACGAATAGGGCTTGCGCTTGACGAAGATGATCTCCTCGAACCCCAGTTCCTTTGCCTCCACGGCCGGCTGCGCCGGACCCGGCGCGTTCGCCGCCGCGACACCGGCCGCGCCGGCCTCGGCCGCATTCGGCGCATCGCCGACGTTCGCGATCGCCACCAGACCGTACAGAGCCAGGGCCACACACAGAGATCTTGTTGTGTTGCGCATCGGACACCCATCCGGCAGAAGGTGCGTAGCATTCGGGACATGCAGGGAATCGGCCCCTGCGAAGGCATCAGTCTATCCGGACGACGTCATGGGGATCAAGCGACCGTTGGCCTCGGTGGACACCGGGTACCCAGGCGGGGTACAACACGCCGGATGAAAACCACAGGCTTACTTATCGGCCTTCTTGTGAGCATCGCATCCGCTGTCAGCGCCGCCGATGCTCCCGCGGTCGCGGCGTCTCAGCCAGTTCGCCGTCCCCAGGCCCCCATCCTATCGCCCGACATCAAGCCCGATCGTCAAGTCACCTTCCGGCTACGTGCCCCCAGGGCCGCCGAGGTTGTCGTCAACGGCCAGTGGACCAGCGGCCGCAGCATCCTCGCCAAAGATGCCGACGGCCTCTGGAGTGTCACCGTCGGCCCGATTGACCCGGGCATCTACGAATACAGTTTCGCCGTCGACGGTCTGTCCATGATTGACCCCGGCAACTCGGCCATCAAACCCATGCGCGAGCCACGCACCAGCATTCTCCACATCCCCGGCCAACCGCCTCTACTCCATGATTTCCAAAACGTTCCCCACGGCGTCGTCCGTCAGCATACCTACCAGTCCAAATCTCTCGGCCGCCTCCGCGAACTCGCGGTCTACACACCGCCCGGCTACGACCAGCAACCCGACGCCCGCTTCCCCACTCTCTACCTTCAGCATGGCTCCGGCGACAACCAGGCCACGTGGACCGTCCATGGCAAAGCCCATTGGATCACCGACAACCTCATTGCCCGGAGGCAGGCCAGGCCCATGGTCATCGTCATGATGGACGGCCACGCCGCCGCTCCCGGCGGCGCCATTTCCAACACCGCCGCCTTCGAACGCGACCTTCTCGAAGACGTCCTCCCCTTCGTCGAATCGGCCTACCGGGTAAGACCCGACGCGGCCGGCCGTGCCATCGTCGGCCTCAGCATGGGCGGCGGCCAGTCCCTCACCATCGGCCTGACTCATCTCGATCGTTTCGCCTGGATCGGCGGCTTCAGTTCCTCTGTCCCCACCTCGCAAGCCGTCGCCGCATGTCTGGACAACGCCACCGCTGCCAACGCGAAGATCAAACTCCTCTGGATCGCCTGCGGCAAAGACGATTTTCTCCTCAAGCGCAACCAGGACTTCATCGCCGTCCTCAAGGAGAAAGGGATCCACCACGACTGGCACCTGACCGACGGCACTCACAGTTGGCCCGTCTGGCGGGGCTACCTCACCGCCATACTTCCCCAGTTGTTCCAGTAGCTTTTCGCCGGCACCGCAGGGCGTCATTCAGTCGCGACGCCAATGCGCGAGAGATGAAGGGCAAGCGGAAGCAGATTCGGTTGGCATCCCCTGAATCGCCCCTCACTTCAGCAACCACGCCACCAGCGCCCCGATTCCCCTGAGCAGACTCCCCGACTCTTCGTCGTCGTCGCCACCCGACTGCAGCATCGCCGAAGCGTGGCTTGCGCAACTCGAGCGTTCGGCCTCCAGCCGGGCCCGGTCGCGGTCGAGTTCCTCTTTCTCGGCCTGCCGCGCCCGGTCCAGCCCGCCGGATCGGATGAACTCGATGATCCGGCGCAGCTCATCGCGATCGAACCAGATGCCGTGGGCCCGGCAGATGTCGAGGATCACACCCGAACGAAGGGCATAGCTCCGCCGGATCATCAATTGCGAACACTGGGGACATTTCAGGTACCGTACGGGCTCCTCAACCGGCGTTTCCGCAGGTACCTGCAGGGCCAGGGCGGCGGCCTGCGATTCGCGGTCGGAGCAGATCCGCTGGAACGTTTCCGATCCGATCCACAGCCCCCCGCAGCGCATGCATTCCTCCAGTGGCATTCCGCCGACTGACGCAGCCGCGAGCTTCCCTTGGCAGCGCGGGCACGCCAGCCCGGCCGCGCTCTGCTCCCGCGTCGGTGTCTGGACCCTGGCTCCGCAATGCGAACAGAACTTGCTGCCCAGAAAGATCAGCCCGAAACAGGATGGGCAGGCGACAGTCTGCAGCAACGACCCGCAGTGGCCGCACTGCGTCGATTCCTGCGAAACCTCCGCCCCGCACGAAGGACAATTGAACGTGGCTGCCGGCATGGCTCTGAGTATATCCGGCAAACGTGGATGTCACGCGGACCTGTCGACCGGGGTTCACCACTGTGATCCGCCTATCGTTTCGCGCCATCATTGTGTGTGTCTTGCGTCGTCGGACCAACTCGCGGCATTAATTCGGCCAACTGCTCGATCCTCTTGTACGCCGTCCAGACCTGTCGCGGCAGCATGCCGCCGCGAATCTGCTTGTCACCGTAACGGAACACCACCTCCGGACCATCCGGCACTCCATCGTATTGATCGGACAGGCTCTCCCATCCGGCAAACAACTGAGCCAGTTCCGCCATCTGCGCCGCGCTCAACTGCCCTTCGCGAATCTCGACCTGAGGCGATCCGGGCCGATCGTTGGGGCCATACGACACACCTTGCGTAAAGACGCGCCGTACCCGTCCCTCCGGCGTGACGGTCGTGTGAACATCCAGCCGGGCCAGGTAGATCCCGTTATGAACGTCAATCGCTCGCAACACTGGCACCGCCGGGCGCGTGCTCGGCGACGCAACCGCCGGCGCCCGCCTCTCGCACGATGCCACGGCAAGCAACGAGCACAGAGCAATGGCGTGGAGGCCGTTCATTAGTCACCTCACCGGATCGTACCGCAAAGATCGACGTGCAGGGTGCAACGAAGTTTCAACATCGTCGGCGTGTCAATAGGATCCGAGGCCGCCAACCTCGCGATTGCCCCACCGTTTTCCCAAGGGCTATACTTGCCCATGCTCGCACAAAGAACCAGCGTTGTCGTGCCGGCCGGGGCGGGGGAGGCAGATTGGATCTTGGGGCATCGGGTGACGTTCAAGCTTGGGCCGGAGCAGACCGGCGGGGCGTTTTCACTCGCGGAAACGCGGGTGGCGCGCGGAGGCGGGCCGCCGCCGCACCTGCACCGGCAGGAGGAAGAAATGTTCTATATCCTCGACGGCGAACTGGACCTGGTGCTGGGCGATGCCAAGCTACGGGGTGGAGAAGGGCACGTGCAGTTTCTGCCGAGGAGGGTGATGCATGCCTTCAACAACCCGGCGGAACGGGAGGCGAAGTTCCTGGTGTTCGCCATGCCGTGCGGGTTCGAGAAGTTCATCGCGGCCGTCGCCGCCCCGGTGGCGAAATTCGGGGAGAACCAGCCGCCGCCGACTGCGGAAGTAATCCAGAAGATCCAGGACTTGATCCCGACGTTTGGCGTGGAGATGCACCCGGAACACCAGACGACCAGGCAGGCGGCCGCCACCGTGCTGGACCGGCGGATGCAGGTGCTGGGCGTGGAGGTGATTCTGAAGGCGGGGTCGGCCGAGACCGGCGGGGCGTTCTGCGTCGCCGAGGTGATCATCCCCCAGGGAGGCGGGACTCCCCTGCACGCGCATGACGACGAGGACGAGGTGTACTACGTAATCGACGGGGAGGTCGAGTTCCGACTCGCCGGCCGGGTGGCAACGGCGCCGCCCGGCACGACGGTGTACGTTCCGCGCGGCCAGTTCCATACGCTGCGGAACCTGGGGACGAAGCCGGCGCGGCTGGCCGACGTCCACACGCCCGGGGGCTTTGAGACGTTCTTCGAGGAGGCGTCGCATCTCGAGCCGGCGGCGACGATTGAACGGGTGCGGACGGTGTTGCGAAAACACGGGATGAGCCTGAGGAGTTGAGATATGAGATGGATGAGATACATGAGATATGAAATTTGAAATCTCAGATTTGAGGTGTCGGATACATCGGACAAAGAATTGTCCGTCCCGACCGCCGGGCCGCGCCTATAGTTGTCGATACATAGTCTGTCGGACTCGAAGGCGGCCGCATGGAAATGCGGCTTTGCCGTTTGCATACCGAGGTATTGATTGTCCCCCACTGATCTCGTTCGTACGGAACATCTCGAGCTGCTGCAGGGCATGCAGCCCTTCGTCGGTGAGAATCTTGCCCTGCTGGCGCCCATCGAGCGCGCCTGGCAGCCGACCGATCTTCTGCCGGACATGAGCGGCGAGGCGTGGCGCGAGCAGGTCGAGGGCTTTCGCGAGGCGGCGCAGCGGGTGTCCGACGAGCTGCTGGTGGTGCTGGTGGGCGACATGGTGACGGAAGAGGCACTGCCCAGCTATGCCGTGTCCCTGAACCTCATCGCCAGCGATTACGAAGGCAACAGCGCCATGCCCTGGGCCCGGTGGCTGCGCGGGTGGACGGCCGAGGAGAACCGCCACGGCGATCTGCTCAACGCCTACCTGCGGCTCACCGGCCGCGTGGACATGCGGGCGGTGGAACTGACGGTGCAGCACCTGCTGGCCAACGGGTTCAACCCCAAGGCGTATCCCGACCCGTACAACGGGCTGGTGTACACCTCGTTCCAGGAGCGGGCGACGAAGATTTCGCACGGAAACTGCGGGCGGCTGGTGGCGGCCCAGGGCGATGGCAACCTGGCGAAGATCTGCCAGCGCATCGCCGGCGATGAATCGCGGCACGAGACGTTCTACACGCGGATGATGCAGCGGGTGCTGGAGTCCGATCCGGCCGGCGGGATCCTGGCGTTTCGGGCCGTGATCCGCGGATTGATCGCCATGCCCGGGCGCCTGATGTACGATGGGAAGGACCCGAGCCTGTTCGAGCATTTCGCGGTCGTGGCGCAGCGCAGCGGCGTCTACACCGTGAATGACTATGCCTCGATCATCGATCATCTGGTCAAGACGTGGGGTATCGCCGCGCTCTCCGTAAGCGGCGATGCGGCCAAGGCGCAGGAATACCTTTGCCGGCAGGCAGAGCGATATTCGTCGCGGGCGGATGAGATCACCGCAAGCCTGAAGACCCTGCCCGCGGTGCGGTTCAGTTGGATCCGCGGGCGCGCGGTGGGTTGACCGGCGCCGGGCGCGTCGGCGGCCGGTGATTGATCACCGCGGGCAGCTCCACGCCGGGGAGTTTGCCGGAGGGAACGGGCGCCGGCGCGTTGGCCGGACGGGTGGCGCTGCGCGTTGTGGCAAGCGAGGGAGGCTGGTAGAGCCTGCCGAGAAATAGGCCGCGAGGGCGGCCATTGCGTTCGCGGGCGCTCGGTTCGATCGTCCACCAGGCGCCGTCTTCAATCTTCAGCAGCGGTTGGCGCGGAGCGGGCCGCAGCAGTTTGCTGACTCGGGACTCCTCGGGAAATCGCGGGCCCCAGGCAACCCAGGTGATCTTCTTGTCCTTCACCGCGGGAGCCCATTGCGGGCCGGCTTTGTTGGCGAAGAGATCCGCTGAGTCGTAAACGTTCCGGCCGGACAGGAAACTGGTGATGCGCCCTTCCGGGCCGAGAAGCCGCGCGCCGGCGGGGACCCATTGGCGGATGGCGTCGGCAAGTTGTTTGAGCGCCAGCACGTCGCCGTTGCGGTAGGAGACCAAGAAGTCGGTGCGCTGGAAGTGGTTCTTGTAGCTTCGGCCGTGTTGTTCCAGCACGAGGTTGACGGCCAGCGCGGCCTGGATGACGGTGGCGAAAGCAAGGGTGGCGAGCATGGCCCAGTCGGGGGTGAAGCGCCAGGGAATGAGCGGGATGAGCCAGCGGGCCAGGGCATGGCAGAGCAGGGCCCACTCGACCAGGAGCATGGGCAGCACCATCAGCAGGTAGCGGGTGTTGGAGCCCATGACGAGGAACATGGCGAACGTGACGATGGAGTACAGCCCCCACACCGGCAGGAAACGGGCTCGCCAGGCGGCCAGCCCGAAGAGCATGGCGGTGAAAGGGATGCCGGTCCAGAGAGGCATCTCGAACCCGAGCACGGCTTCGGGGACATGAGCGCCGAAGAGCCGTCCCAGGCGGTCGGCCACGCCCACTTGCGACGGGGAATGGTCAACCCAGAGGTTCTGGATGTGGCGGATCACACTGCGTTCGTGCCGGCCGGAGAACGCCGCCGCCCAGACCGCGACAAAGGCGACGAGGACGCCGATGGCCAGGACCGGAGCTTTCCAGCGGCGGGTGCGGATGATGTGGAGGATGGCGGCCCCGATGCCGGCCGCGACCAGGACCCACATCGTCGGGCGCATCGAGCAGGCCGTGGCGGCGCCCAGCATAAGCAGCCCGGCCCAGAGGATGCGGGCGGAACCGGCGGTGGCGCGGCGGACACGGGACATGGCCAGCAGCGTGAGGCTGACGCCCAGCAGAAATGGCAGGTCGGTCATGATCTCGTGGGCCTGCTGGATGAACTGCTGGTTGATGCCCACGCCCGTGGTGACGCAGACGGCGATCCATCTGGGAAAGTGTTCGAGGATGAGGTGATAGATGCAGACCAAAGTCGCGCCCGCGAGCACGAGCATGACCCAGAGGGTCGCGGTGGGGCGCAGGTCGTCCTGCCGGCCGAAGACGCGCTCGACACCGGCCAGGAGAATCGGCAGGCCGGGATATGCCTGTTTGTCGTATTCGCCGCGGAAGGTGTAACCTCTTCCGGCGGCCAGACTTCGGCCCAGCCCGCGGTAGAGCGCCGAATCGCTGCGGACGCGCCACTGGCCGTTATACCCCGCCAGGAGCACGAGGGCGACGAGGATGAAGCAGACCCAGCGGAGGCGGACGATCCAGCGGAGAAACCAGAACTCGTCGGCCGCGAGGTGGGTGCAGGCGAGATGGCCAGGGGCGGAATTCGTCATTGACAGACGTGGCCAATTTCCCGGGAGGGCCGCAGTCCTCTGCGGCCGTTTTGCGGTGCGACCATTCCGGCCGTGCGGGAGCACGGCCCTCCCGAATCTGTGGTGACGCCCTCATCGATCGACATCAGCCGATGCTGACGAGAGTCTCGGCTTTGACCCGGTTGAGAATCGTGTCCTTCTTCGTGATCGTGTTGGCGAAGAACAGATCGAGGGACTGCGTGCTCCCTGTGATGTTGTCGATGCTGGTGTCGCCGAAAACAGTGTTCTTGTTCAGATAGACGCCGCCGAGATTCGTACGGGTGATCGCCGCAACCCGGCTGCTGTAGCTCACCTCCCTGCGGCCCCACGCGCCCATGAGTTTCGCCAACGCGACGTAGTTGGAATCATAGGCCGTGCTGCCGGCGATGAGGATGCTCTGGCCCTTGCCGGCCGTGAGCGTGTCGGCGCCCGTTCCGCCGATGAGGATGTCGTAGCCGGTGCCGCCGACGAGCCGGTCGTTGCCGGGCCCGCCGATCAGGACGTCGGCGCCCGACCCGGCCGTGAGCGTGTCGTTGCCGGGCCCGCCATCGAGGATGCAGACGTTGGTCACCAGGGGATCGACGCTGATGCTGTCATTGCCGGCCCCGCCGATGACGTAAATCCGGCCGTCAACGAGGAAGTTGGGCCCGATCAGGCCGTTGATCTTCGCGCGCACCAGGCCAGTGGTCTGGGTGCCGAGGATGCGGATGTTGTCGTTGCCCGTGGTGCCGCCGACGAAAAGCGCGAGTTTGCTCGGATTCGCGGGATCGGTCTCAGTCTGCGCCGTATAGATCACCATCTGCTGCGTCACCGTCGCGCCGATGGCCCCGTCCTTGTCGATCGGACGGACGCCGATCGTGTAAGTGCCCGTCCGGGCAAACGCGTGGCTCGCCGAGGTCGCGCCGGCCGGAGCGTTCTCCACGGTCGAGCCATCGCCCCAGTCGATGGTGTAGTGGAAACCCGCGGCCGTGTCGGCCGGGGATGGGTCGGTCGCGGACAACGTGACGGTTCGCGGCTGAAGACGAACGCCATACGTGTCGCCGCCTAGAGTGGCGGTCGGAGCGACGGAGTTGACGGCGACGTCGAAGGTGACGGTGCCGAACTTGCCGAGGTTGTCGGTGATGGTGACCAGAACGTGGGCGGGAACGGCCAGGTTGTCGACGTATTGGTGCGAAAGCGTGAAGGTCTTGGTGGCGGCGCTGATGGTCACCGGTTGGATGGCCGTGCCGTCGCCATAGTTGACGGTGCCGGTCCAGGCGATGCCGATGGGATCGGTGAAGGAACCCGCCGGGTACGCATAGGTGTCGCCTTCGTTGAGCGTGGCTCCGGGGATGGTCGCGATGACGACCGTGGGCGGGACCACGTTGGCGGAACTGTTGGCGATGACGGAGGCGCCGCCGGCGTCGGAGACGGTGACGGTGACGCCGAAGTTGGCCACGGCGCTCCAGACATGCGAGCCCTTCACTGCATAGTCGGTGCCGCTGGTGGAGACGATCGTGCCGGTGTCGATCACGCCGTCGCCCCAGTTGATGGTCGCCGAAAGGTCGCCGATCCGCGAGTTCATGTCGGCATCGTGGAACGTGGCGATGGTGATGTTGTCATTCGGATAGCCGACCACGGCCCCGTAGCTGACGGGTGTGGCGGTCAGCGGGGCGTCGTCAATCGTGGCCGAGTCGACGGCCGTGGCGCGAGCGCCCTTGCTGCCGACGATCGTGACGCTTACGGGGAACTGGCCTTCGCCCAAAAAGGCGTGCTGGGCGGTGACGGTGAAACCGCCGGCGCCGTCGGAGGTGATGGTGCCGGAGGGGATGGGATTCTGGTTGACGTCGAGCGTGCCGGTGCCGTCGCCCCAGTTGATGTAGGCGGTGAAGTCGCCGGGCTGGGCGCCGGCGTTGTCGGAGGTGAAGCTGGCGACGGTGGTGGGCGCAGTCAGGACGCCCGCCTGCCCGGCGATGGCGGCCGGGGTCGCGTGGATCGGATAATCGCCCAGCGCGATCTGGATCGTCTGGCTGTCGAAGTTCGCGGGGTTGCCGGAAAAGACGTTGGTGTACAGCCGCAGGGGGCCGGTGTAGCCCTGCACCGCCTTGACCGTCACGGCATTGCCGGTCGTCGCGTTCAGCCCGTGCGTCGCGCCGTTCACCGGCAGCAGCGTGCTGGCAAACGTAACCGGGTTGTTCTGCAGGTCGTTGGCGGCCAGGGTGACGTCGGGCAGCGTGACGAAAACGTTGCCGTTGACATTCGTGGTCGGCAGCGCCGCGAGCTGGTCGGGAGTGACGACCACGTCGGGGATGGGCGCGAGAATCGGCAGGTCGGTCACGGTGTCGGCGATGGCGGTGGCGTTGAACGTGGCGGAGGTGATGTTCACGCCGTCGCTGGCCTGCACGGTGATGACCGCCGAGCCGGCGATGTTGGCCTTGAGCGTGATCACCGCGTCGGTCGTGTCCTGGATCACCTTGGCGCTGGTGATCGTGACCGGGTTGAGGGGTTTCTTGTTGGCGTCGACCGGCTGGGACTGGATCGCGGTCAGGACGTTCTGCCCGCGGATGAGCTGGCCGAAGATCGGCTGCTTGAAGTCCAGCGTGCGCTGCGGCGAACTGGTGATGAAGAACTGCGTGCCGTTGTGGTCTTTCTGGGCGGTGTCGGCCATGGCGAGCTGGCCGGAGCCCGAGAAGATGGCCGCGGGGTTGAATTCGTCGTCGAAGTAGAAGGGAGGTATTCCCTGCCCGGTTCCCGCCGCGTCGCCGCCTTGAATCCAGCCCCCGGCGACAACGGTCTGGAAGGTGAGGTTGTCGTAGTAGTGCCCGTCAACCAGCCCGATGAAGTTGGCCACCGTCTGCGGCGCCACATCCTGCAGCAGCTCGAACACCAGGGTGCCGGTGCTGCTGCCGCCGGCGCCGTATTTGACGTTGATCTGCACGAACGGATTGCCCGTGTGGACGGTGGGGATGATGTTGAGATTGTCCGACTGCGCCGTCCAGGTGAGGGCGTTGCCGTCGGCGTCCGTGGCCGTGAGCGGCACGATGATCGTCTTGGGAGACGGAATCGTGACCGCGGCGACCGCCCCGATGACGGGGGCGGCCAGGAGCTGTCGCTCCTCCAGGCGCTCCATGTGACGGTTCTGCTTGAACAGACTGGCGATGATTCTGCGGCCGGCCGATGTGCGGGGCATGCGTGTCTCCATCCCAAAACTCGAGGACCAGTACGAGGCAACCGATGTCCGCGCCACCCTTTCCTGCAAACGCCCGTGGCAGCGGGTCTTCCATTTCGCCGGGGCGACCGGCTTGCCGGGTATTTTGCCGTATCGCAGGCGTTTCGTCTATCCTAGACGACGCACTCCGGGCAGAGATTCCGATTAATACCCCGGCCGGGCGCCGATCCACGCCGGCAGCCAGATGAATGCCAGCAGGCAGAGGATCACCAGTACCAGCATGACTTCCGAGAGTCTCAGCAGCCAGCGTTTTACGGCGGGAGTCATGTCCATCCTTGTACGCCGAATGGTCCGTAAGTCAAGCGGGAGACAGGCACAATGGTGTCCCTGCCAGATGCCGGTGGGACAGACATTCTTGTCTGTCATCGAATGGCTGAGCGAGGGGCATTCCTGCCCCTCCGAAGCCATTCGAGGGGGTCCCGCCGATTCTGTCATCCACGCAGGAAGACTCGAAACCCGAAATTCGAATGACGAATGAGAGTGATTATTAGCGCCAGTCCGAATCTCCAATCTCAAATCACAAATCACAAATTTCAAATTCTGCACCCTTCCCCTATACTCCCCCCACCTTTACCCCGAGGAGCCTCATGGCCAAGCAATATGCCGCCGCGCCCGCGATGACGATCGATGCGAAGAAGAAATACACCGCCACACTCACCACGTCGCGGGGCAAGATCGTTTGCGAACTGTTCGCCAAGGACGCCCCCATGACCGTGAACAACTTCGTCTTCCTCGCCCGCGAGAAGTTCTACGACGGACAGATCTTCCACCGCGTCATCGAGGATTTCATGATCCAGGGCGGCGACCCCACCGGCACCGGCACCGGCGGCCCGGGTTACAAGTTTGCCGACGAAACGACGAACAGCCCCAACAAGCACCAGCGCGGCAGCCTGTCGATGGCCAACGCCGGACCGAACACCAACGGCAGCCAGTTCTTCATCACCCACGTCGTCACCGACTGGCTCGACGGCAAACACACCGTCTTCGGCCAGGTCACCTCCGGCCAGGAAATCGTCGACCAGATCAAGAAAGGCGACAAACTGGTGAGTGTGACGATCGCCGAGGCGTGAGGCGGGGAAGTCCGAATTCCGAATGTAGAATGCCGAGAGAATGACAAATGCTCGAATGACGAAACACTGCACGACGGCCGTGTCTCGTTCGGCATTGGTGATTTGGCATTCTCTCGACATTCGGAATTCGGGATTCGTCATTCCTC